>JBOHVR010000453.1:0-7503 GCA_050735755.1 Binatia bacterium | reverse complement strand
AGGTGTACAGGTGGGCATGATTCAGCTCTTCGAGAACCCCGATCGCGTAGAAGTTGGTGAGATTCAGATCGAGCCGAATCATCAAAACCAGAAGATTGGCAGCCGAGTTTTGCGGGATACGATTGCTCGAGCCCATGAGCAACGTAAGACGGTGGTACTTTCTGTCGCTTTGAAAAATGACCGAGCGTATCGGCTATATCAACGTTTGGGCTTTCAAAAGGTGGGGCAGAACGAGACGCACAATCTTATGGCGTGCGAACCATACAGTTGATGTAAGTCCAGGACAGCTCAATCGTGGACGCTTGCCCCGAGCGCATAACAACCGGCTTGAGACGGATCTTCGGACCCGCTCGCTGCGCTCGGTGGCCTCGTCCGCTCAGCCTTATTCGTTAGGCTATTTGAAATACCGCAAGAGCTAGTATGAACTACAGGACGACAGGTCGTAAGACACCGTTACCAATTAATCTCGCATCCATTGCGCTCGGGTTCGTCATATTTCTTGCCGGGTGTGTCTCACATGTGACCTTTCCTAGCGCTGCGGCACGCAACGTTGAGCTTACCGGGCATCTCTATCGGCCGGACGGGAACGGTCCGTTTCCGGCTATGGTGCTGCTCCACGCCTGTGGCGGGCTTAGCAATCACGTTCTTGGGTGGGCCTCGTGGCTCAAAGACGAAGGTTACGTGGCTCTTGCAATAGACAGCTTGAGGCCACGCGGCACAAGAGATGTGTGCGGCTCACCCCTCAACCCATCCATTTCGGACGTTCTTCAGGACGCTTTCGGCGCGCTCGCCTATCTCCGCTCACTGCCATTTGTAGATCCTGGCCGGATTGGCGTGATTGGTTGGTCGTACGGGGCGACGGCCGCGTTGTGGGCCAACTTTTCCGGGCGTCCTGGAAAAGAATTCCAAGCAACTGTGGCGTTCTATCCGGGCTGCAGCCAAATGCCCGATGACACTTCCACCCCGCTCTTGCTCCTCCTCGGGGAAGCGGATAACTGGACACCTTCCTGGGGTTGCGCCAACACCGCGAAGCGGCTTCAGCAAGCGGGTCGTCCCGTGCTCTTTACCGTCTACCCTGGCATCCATCACGCGTTTGACAACCCAGCCGCCGGAGGTCGTTTCGGCTACACCGTCGCCTACGACCGGGCGGCCGCCGCCGACTCGGAAAAGCGTGTGCGTTCCTTTCTCGCTCAATATCTAGGAAGGAAACAACCATGAATCTCACGGTTGAAACCTTGTTCCCCGCAAGGGTGGCGATGGAATGCCACTGCCTGGAAAACGAGACTTCGATTCTGTTCGGATCGTTCGTCACGGCCAAGAGGGAACCGGCCGACGTCGATGTATTCCTGCTAATGGAGGACACCTTCGACGTGGGACAATTGACGGGAGAGGCGCGAGTTCTTTTCGACCATGCGGCGGCGCAGGCGCACTTTGGAGCAAGTGTGTTTTGGCTGCGCAGGCTTGCAACGCTCGGAGGCGAGGAGCAGGCTATTGCTGGCTGGCAAATCAAGCGCGACGGAACTTACAGAGAAATCGTCGAAATCGTCGAGGAGCAGACATGATTGCAAACGATAACGAACTCAAGGTGACTCTCGAGAGCATTGCTCGGTTTCAGGAGCAGGTTGCCCATCTACGGCGCGTGGAAACAAACCCTGAAAACTATCACGGCGCGGTCTCGGGGTTTCTCGCAGAGATCGACCGCATGCAGCTCGAAGTGCGGGAATATCTGAGCATTCACCCCGCCGAAGTAACTTCAACAAGTCCCTCGTAGCCACGAACGGCTAACCAACGGCTTGAGATTGACGCTCCCACAGTCGCGCAACTCAGCTTTGGTGTTATCCGAAATAAGCTGCCCGCAGCAGAACGTGCGGCCATTGAGCCGGCCAAAATCCGGGACTACCTTCTTTCGCTTCGCATCCGGTCGGCCGCTTTAAACTGCAGGGCGGGTTGAGGAGCGTGGCGACCAAACCCACGCCCACCGATG
The DNA here is from genome assembly GCA_050735755.1 of Binatia bacterium. GTDB lineage: Bacteria > Desulfobacterota > Binatia > UBA9968 > UBA9968 > DATMAM01. Next base: position 5,519 of record JBOHVR010000453.1, on the reverse strand, counting down.
GGTATCGCTCTTCTCAACCCGTCCTGCGATATTCATTTGCTCAAGGAAAGATGATTAGGAGGCTTTATGATCTACACGCGCATTTGCGACCTGCTCGGCATCACGCATCCAATTATTTTGGGCGGCATGGGAGGCGCGACCTCAGCTCCTCTGGTTGCCGCTGTCTCTAACGCCGGCGGCTTGGGCACTCTGGGAACATCGCAGTTCACCGGCGCACAACTTGAGAACGAGATTGCGACGATCCGCGAGGCGACCGACAAACCCTTCGGCATCAATCACCTGCTTTTCCTTAAGCCGGATGAAACTTTTGCTGTGACTTTGCGCGCCCGGCCGAAGGTGGTCGCCTTTGCCTGGGCGCGCCAGGATCAGGACTTGCGCGAATACTTCAAGCGCGCGCATGACGCCGGCTCGATCGCGATGTACATGGCGGGCGAAGTGCCGCAAGCGCTGAGAGCCGCTGAGGCCGGCGCGGACGTGCTTGTAGCGCAGGGGAGCGAGGCCGGAGGCCACGTAGCTTGGATGGCATCAATGCCGCTCGTGCCCATGATAGTACGGGCCGTATCCCCGCTGCCCGTGCTTGCCGCTGGCGGCATCGCCGACGGCCGTGGGCTCGCGGCGGCGCTCGCTTTGGGAGCGGACGGCGTCCTTCTGGGGACGCGCATGCTGGCCACTCACGAAGCGCCGATTCACCCTAATCTCAAGCAAGCGATCGTGCAGAGCGACGGCCACGATACGCTCCTCACGGAAATCCCCGACATCGCGACGGGACGCGTCTGGCCGGGGGCGATGTCCCGCGTTCAGCGGAACAGGTTTATCGAACGTTGGGCCGGACAAGAATGGGCGCTACGCGACCGCTGCAGCGAAGCCGGCAAGGCGGCCATCGCCGCGCGCGCCGCCGGCGATGTCCACGAGGCGCCTCTTTTCTTTGGTCAAGACGCGGGTCTGATCGATTCGATCGAGAGCGCCGGCGATATCATTCAACGGATAGTCAACGAGGCCGAAGAAGTAATCAAAACCCGCCTTCAATCTCTCGTGGCCGCGCGATGATTCAACCTAAGCGCCCAAGCAAGGCGAACCATTTCAAAAGGCCCGGGGTTAGAGTCCCAATTGCAAAAGTTCGATGGCGTTTTCCCCGAGAACTTTTCGTTTATTCTCTCTGGAAATCTTTGTGCTCTTCGCCACCGGTCCGGTGACCTGTCCGGGTTGCGAAGAATCCCAATGGGGTGAGTCCGTCGCGAGCACCAGGCGATCGCCGCCGAGATACTCAACCGCCCATTCGAACAGGCCGTCTTCGAACGGTTCGCAGCCGACATAAACGCCGCGGTTAAAATATTCCGTTGGTTTCTTTTTAAGCCAGGGAACCAAATGCGGCAGCTTTTCATAATGCTCATCCATGCGGGAAAGCCACCACGGCATCTGCGACGCGCCGGTTTCGAGGCAAATGATCTTCAGCCCGGGAAACTTCTCCAACACGCCGCCGCAGATGTAGACCATCAAGCACACCATCGTCTCGATCGTCCTACCGACCATGTGAGAGAAGAAAAAATTATCGGCGAAGCGATCGGCGCCCATCGAGCCGGTCTTGGTGTCGTGAAAGATAATGGGCATCTTCAGCTCCTGCAGTTCTCTAAAAATGGGGTCGAAGTACGGATCCCACCATTCCTTGCCGGGTATCGGCGTCGCCTTCACATTGAGCGCTTTGCTCCCCATCTCTTTCGAGCGGCGCAGCTCCTTGATCGCCAGCTCCGGGTCCTGCAGCGGAATGACTCCGGCCCACATCAAACGGCCCGGCTGCTGTGAGGCGTAGTCATTCATGAAGTTGTTCTGGGCTCGGGCGTAGGCGGCCGCCAGCTCGGGGTCATCGACGAACCAGAGGATATCCAGCGCCGGCGAGTTCGGCGACAGAACCGCAACGTCGATTCCGTCCAGATCCATGTTACGCACACGCCCCTGAGCCGTCAGATCCTGGGGTTTGTACCACTCATTTTTCTCCGATTTATGTCTGCCGAGCTCGGAGCCGAGCATAATCTGACTTCCGATCAGCGTTTTTTTCCGCTCATTTTCTTTCGTGGGCAGCTTCTTGGGCAGAAAGGGCTTCCAGCGCTCCTCGATCGTCTGCTCCCAGCTTTCCAAATCCCCGACCAAGTGGCTGTCTAAATCGATCACTTTCATTCCATCGATGGCCATTGTCTGCCTCCTAAAAGTATACGTTCACTACGCATCCTCGTGACCGAATAACAAAGTGCCCATGCCAAGTCAACGAGCCAAGCTGTGCCCCGGCATGTTCCTTGGCAGTCGCTCTTCAGCGCAATCGAACTCGCCAGCCGAGAATCTCTGAAAAAGCCGTCCATATCATGTTCCACCCGATGGAAATGCCACGAAATCCCACCCTGCGAATCGACACCACCCTAGCCAACGCCGCGGATGCGGCCGCGACCGTGTTTGAGTGCATTAAAAGCAAGCGGCGAGAGCGTCGCGCGCGGCCACCCTTAGGCGAGACCAAGCCAACCGGCCCAGTTAAAAGAACTTCGTGCTCCCTATCAGGCCATCAATAGGTCAAAAGCGGACTTCCTAAATCCCTAATCATTACCCCTCTTGCGCTTTCATTCGAAAAAGATAAGTTTAGGCAGTAGGGCGAGTCGTCACGAGTTAGTTAGCTTCTTTTACACCGGTGGGTCGTCAGTTTAGCTCTTCCGCGGTTCTTACGCCTTGGCCCAGAGAGGAGTTAAGTCCCATGTCGAGCCGGCTATACCGAGATCATTTTATTAGGGCGTTTCCCAGCTTCGATACCGCTACGAGTGGTTGGGCTCCGCAGGCCGATGTCACCTGGAATCACGCATCTCCGAATCGTAAGTTTACCTTCCTCAAGTTCCCGCAACGTTTCATGACCGAAGACGAAGCCATCGCCTACGCGTTGAATATGGCACAACGATGGATTGATCGCCGGAATAGGCAGTCGCACAACCCGACCGTTACGACAGCGCCTGGGCAAGTTATCGACATGATGGAAACTCTGAAGCAACGCTTGGAAAAAGCGCATCCCAAGCAGTCTCGCCTAACCCTAGTGGCAACCAACCGGCGCCTGGAAAAGATACTAACCTTCGGCGAGTTCAAATCTGCTATCGCTCAGAGCGGACTAAGAAGCAATGAGCAGACGCTGCAGAAGAGCTACGCGGCCTTGGACAAGCTCCGCAACAACAAGCGCTTGTCCTGGGCTGAGACGAGACGCAGAGTGGAGCGCTTACAGCAAGATTGTAAAGCGGTCCAATCGCCGATGCGGCGGCTGAAAGCCGCGCGAATTCCTCTCACGGAGCGTGATTGGGCAAGAATCGGATGAGCACCTTCTCGTAGTGCCTTCCGACAACCTTTCCCTCTCCGCGTACTTCGATATTTCGAGAATTCTCTCTTCTCCGAGCATTACGGCCGCTGCAACTATCTCCGTGGAATTGACAATTGCCGATTCCGGGGACCCACCTTTTCAATGGTGACGCGAATCGCAATGCGGCCTTCGGCCAAGGTCTTTGTGCGGATATCATCCCAGCTCTTCGGTTCTCCTCGAATCTGCCGGTGCCAATCGAGCACGATATCCATCGCCTCCGGGTGCGGAACGACCTCGGCCTTGCCGTCAATCTGGACGTAATGCGAACCGTGGAATTGCTCGCCGAATACCAAAAGCGAAATCTGCGGATTCCGCTTGATGTTTTTCACCTTGAAGGTCGAATTCCGTGAGGTGATAATGACGTTGCCGTCGGCGCCGATGACCGGAGAGACGAGCGTCATCTGCAACGAACCGTCTTTCTTCCGCGCCACCAATACGCCGTGATGGCTATGCCGCAAAAACTCTCGCGCCTCAGAAATTTCCATGGTTCTCCCCCGCGGATGAAGTTTCCCGAATTCTACAGAATTCAACGGTCACGCGACAGAGCATAGTTAGCGACACTCCCACGTTTCGACAATTTCTCGAAACATGGAAATGAGACCATTCCCTACCTCCTCTTACTCCTTCCTGCCAAAGTGACCAGCACGGCGAGAGCCGCCACCGGTAACAGCGAGGAGAACGCAAACTGCTGACCCTGAGCGAAGCCTGCCGCCTCTTCGACTACGGCTTCTTGCCGCATGGCCTCGGCGAGCGCGACGGCGATGGCGGTTCCCAGCGCGCCGGAGCCGGTGCCGAGGGAAGTGAGCAGAGCGGAAAGCATGCCGTAGTCTCGGCTGGGAACGCTGGCGAAGGCCATCTTTTCGTTCGCAGGGATGAAAAGACCGATGCCCGCGCCGAGAAGGGAAAGAACGAGGACGCTCCAAGCCATCGCCGAACTCACGCCCAATCTCCCATAAAAAAAGAGGCCGAAAAAAATGAAGCACAAGCCTACCATGGCAACCCACCTCGCGTTAAACCGATCCGCCAGACGCCCGCTCAACGGAGAGAGCAAGGTCGCGCAGAGAGGGAGCGCGGCCATCGCCAGACCGACCGAAAGCGGCGCAGCCCGGATGACATTGCGCATGTAAAGCGGCCCGAAGATAGAAACGGGATAAAAGACGAGAGTCGCCAGAACCAGAGACAGCAGCGCCTTCGCAAGCGACAGGTTTCTCAAGTACGCAAGGTTCACCAGGGGAGCTCCGGCTTGAAGTTCTCTCCAGACAAAGCTTCCCAGCCCCACAGCCGCCACTCCAAACCAAAAGACGATCTGCGGAGATTTCCAGCCCGAATCGGCTCCTAAACTCAACCCAACGAGGACCGAAGGAAGCCCGACGACCAGGGCCAGCGCCCCCAAAAAATCAAACGGTCCCTGACGCCGCTCCTCCACGCCGCCCAGGATCCAATAAAGAGTCAGACACGTCGGTATCCCGAAAACGAAATTCGCGAGAAACACGGTTCTCCAGCCCCACAGTTGAAGAATCAATCCGCCGATGGTCGGTCCCGTCGTTCGACCCAGGGCAATGGAGGCGGCCAGCAAACCGAGGGCCCGTCCCCGGCTCTGATGCGGGTAAGCCGATGCGATGATCGCTCCCGCCAGAGGCGCCGCCATCGCGAGCCCGAGCGCCATCACGCAGCGGGACAGCAACAGCTCGGTAAACGATCCCGAAAAAGCTGCGAAACCGGCGCCTGCGGTGTAGAGAGTCAGGCCTATACGAAAAATCTTCTTCCTTCCGCTGAGATCGCCCGCGCGCCCGAAGCAAAGTGAAAGACTGGAAAGGGCAATCGCTCCCATCAAGCCGATCCACTGAACGGCCGCGAGGCTCACGCCGAAATCCTTTTGAATGGCTGAGAGCGAAACGTTGATGCTGCCGATGCTCTGAATGTGGAAAAACGTCCCGAGACAGACGACGACGAGGACCCGTGATTCTTCCCTGCCCAAGATCCACCCTACCCAATTAAATGAACCGCGGCAAAGGACTATACACAACTTAATTCAGACAAAAAAGGGAAGCGCGAAAATCAGGTCGCTGAAGGAAAAGAATGAGAAGTGAGAGAAGCACTGCTGAAAATCCCGTTCGCCCTTCGGTGCGCCGGTTTTAAC
>JBOHVR010000452.1:0-10185 GCA_050735755.1 Binatia bacterium | reverse complement strand
GTTTAAGAGTTTCAGGTTGCTATCTCTTCCTACGCGTTGCCTCTGTCTTGGTCTTTGCGAAATCTAGCGCCATTTGCTTGGTGCTTTCCCGCATTGTCCCGCTCTGCGGCTTGGCTTTGGCCGGTTTCTTTTTGCCCGCTGTCTTAGACCCGGCGTTTCTCTTCGCCCGCGCCGGCGCCGCGGGGTTCTCCGCCTCTAGGCGGAGTTCTTCCTTTGCCGCGAGATCGTTTCGCTCATTCAAGATCGGGGCCTCTCCTTCGGTTCCCTCGGGCGTCACGATGATGGAGTGGGGGAGACCCTCAGGGCCGCCATCCTGTCCGAGTAATTCATCTGTTTTCTCGCCGCCGGTCCGTTTCAAGGCGATCTTTTGAAGCTGGAATTTGAGTTTTTCCTTGGGCAGCTTTCCGCCCTTGAGGCGGTTACACGCCTCGACGACTTCTTCGATGTAGAGCTCGAAGATATTGCGCCGGCGAAACTCGCTCTTGGCCCGCTCGCGTCGTCGCAAAAAGACTCCGAGCCGCCGCCCGCACTCTTGCAGGGCGAGCTTGATTTCCTTACGGATCTCGTCGTAATCGGCAATCGCTTCCTTGGACTCGCTGGTGAAAGGCACCCATACCGAGGCCATGTGGACGAAAATCACCAGGGGACCTGCTGGAAGAGCGCCTCTGGATTGGGGAACGCCGTAGTTGCGCCAGGTGGTGTCGAGCACGGACTTGAAGGTTGCGCAGGCAGACTGCTGGTAGAGCAGGGGCACGCGATTGGCGTAGCGAATGACCTGAGCCAACTCGTTGTCGTCGTTCCGATTCTCACCCTCGGCGAGCGGGATTTTTGGTTCTTCGGGTTTATCTGCAGCCTGTTCCGGTCCCTTGCCGTAGGCCAATCCCGCCTCGATTATGAAGGGATTGCCCCGGTAGACTGCCGGCGGCCGGGTGACCGCCGTATAGAAATCTCCCTTGATTTGCTTATACAGGCCATGAAGGAGCGCCTTTTCGCCGATGGGGGAGATGCAGTTCGACGGCGGCGCCATGATTTTGGTCGATTGGATCACCTTGTAGAGAGTCTCGGCGGTATCTCCGTGAATGTTTCGCGGTCGTGTGTTCGGAGAAACCTTCGCCGCCTTGCAGATTTCCTGCGCGACGTTGGAAGACACGCGGCTGAAATCGCTCGACAGGAACCCGGCGAGCGAGTGGCTCTTGGTGTCATGAAGCATTTTGAGCATCACCCCAAACTCGATGCCGTACGGGTGCGGCTTGATCTCACGCGGCTGGGGCGGCAGCTCTTGAATGGTCCGGGGATATTCTTTGGTCTCTCCTTCAGGGGTGTGGTAGACGAGCTTGACGTGCGGGTTGGCGATGGCGACCTGCTCTAGATACTCATCCACGGAGGCGCGTCCCTTCTGGTAGCGTCCCTCGATTTCGAGCGTCACCTGGGTTCCGCGATGATTCTCCCAGTCGATTTTCTTGTTCTCAAAAATTCGCGGCTCGTTCTTCTTGGTATCGATCTGGACTTCAAAGTAGTGGGCGGGCATCCTCGCGCTGGTGCGAGAGATGATCTGTACCGGTTTGCCGGTTGTCAGTTGCGCATACATGCCGGCTGCCGATATGCCGATTCCCTGCTGGCCGCGGCTCATGCGCAGCCGATGGAATTTGGAGCCGTAAAGAAGCTTTGAGAATATCCGCGGTATCTGCTGGCGGTCGATGCCGGGGCCGTAGTCGATCACCGTTATCCGGAAGCGATTCGCCTGGCTGGGAGCGGGCGGAGCAGCCCCATTTGACGCCACCTCGAGCTTGACAACGACTTCGGGTAAAATCCCTGCTTCCTCGCACGCGTCAAGCGCATTATCGACTGCTTCCTTCACGCAGGTGAGCAGGGCTTTTCTCGGATTGTCGAAGCCCAGTAAGTGGCGGTTCTTGGTAAAGAACTCGGAAACAGAGATTTCCCGTTGCCGAGCTCCCATCTCGGCCGCGGATACCGTCGCCTTCGGCGCGGAGGTCTGAGTGCTCGCGATCGCGGTGTTGGACTTTAACCTAGATTTAGGCATTTCTTTTTGCGCATCTCCCTGTTGGATTAGAAAATTAGCATCAGCCGGGAGCATTGACTTCTGACTTCAACCGGTCTCAAAGGTCCGCTTCCGTAAATTGAACTCGTGTCACGGTATTCACTTGGCCGGGTTCGCTCTTTAGCCGGTTCGATAACGTGGATGAGCGCGAGTTCAAGCGCAGCGGCATTCTCGAGCGGTCTCTTGCCATGCAAGTCCATCGAGCGGGCGCGAAATCCGGGTCCGGGGAGGGTCGGCCAAGCCTAATCCTTTTTTTAGGCGGAGAGTTTGATTTGAATTTCCGCCCCAAGGCCGCGCGCGACTTTCTTGAGCGTGGGTAACGAAACGCGATCATAGTTTCCACCCTCGAGTCGAGCAATATTGGGTTGTTGCATGCCAACCCGCCGGGCGAGTTCCGCCTGGGTCCATCCTTTCTTCAACCTGGCTCTAATCAAGCTCTGCGCGAGTTGGAATTCCGGTCCGAGCTTTTCATACTCTTTCCGTACCTTTGGATATTTTACAAGTCTTCCCTTAGGCTCGCGGAAATTCACGCTTACCTCTGTACCGTGTGGTCCTATTCGATTTCCCACGATGACAATCATTCACTGCGCCGGTATACCATATATGATATATGATCACAAGATGGAGTTTGCCGTCTACCCCATCAGCAAGAAAGGTCTTGCCCCCTGCAGTTGCTCTTCATCGCGGCAGCCGCGACGCCGCCGGTGCTCCAAGGCGCTGGTAAGCTGCGCCGGCATGTAGTTATAATGTGGCCCATGAATTATTCGAGGATCCTCCGCGTCATCGGGCAGGTGCTGGAGCCGTTGCGGCCGGAAGCATACGAAGTGGTGTGCTACGGTAACTGTTATCTGGTTCGGTGCCGAGTCAAGGAAGACCCGGCCAACAAGAAAGAGGAAGAAAAACAGATTAGAAGACTTCCGGCGTTCTTGCGCTTATGGCGGGAGCAAGAAAAGCCACGTGCTCCTGAGATTTCTAGCCAGGAGACGCGGATGAATGTGGAGTTTTTGTATTCCCTGCAAGACATAGGACACATGGATGAAGAGCGCCGAGCGCCAAGAGGCGACTCCAATGCTATGCCTGATCCTTATAGCTTTTCAAATACCCTACGCGCCGTTGGGGAATTTGTAGACCACAAACCTAACACAAGACTCCTCTTCGCCTCTAATAGCGGCCAGGAGATAGTCATTCTGTACGAGACGGGACGTGGTGTTCGCAATATGGAAGAATACCCGATTTCGATGCTCTACGAGCTTTGGGTTAAGCGTTATATAAAAAAGAAAAAGTAAATCTAAAATGACCGGAGTGAGCCAAAGTTGAGAAATCGGCGCCGGCGCCACTTTTCGACATGATTCATTCGACAAAAACCAGCCTGTCCGCTTTTACTTTCTGTTCCCGTTCATAATGAAGATCATTATCGAAAAACGAGAGTCGTTCGCAAATGGCCACGAGTTTCCCATCACCGGAGCCTACGAGAAGCTGGTCGGTAAAGTTTACGGCGAAGTCGATCCTGACAATCGCCTCAATAAAGTGATCGTCAATCTCGACAAAGCCCCGCGAAATGGGAAGGGGAAAGTAGAATACACCAGCGACATCTACATCTTAAAACCGATCGACATGAAGCGCGGAAACGGGAAGATCTTTTACGACGCTCCCAACCGGGGTAGCAAGCGCATTGTCATGTTCCTTAACGACGCGGCTGCAGCCAACGATCCCAGCACCGTGCAAGATGCGGGCAATGGCTTTCTAATGCGGGAAGGGTACACGATAGTATGGTCAGGCTGGCAAGGTGATCTGCTCGGAGGAGAGAACTCCCTGGTGCTGAGAGTCCCGACAGCAACCGACAACGGGAAAGAGATCGTACGCAAAACGCGGACGGAGATCGTCGTCACACAAGAAAATATCTATTCTCAATTTTTGAGCGGGGATGGCCGGATTATAAGCTACGAGACTGCGAGTACGGATAAGAACCAGGCGCTGCTCACAGTCCGCGCGAAATCTTACGGGGCGCGCACGCCGGTCACGAACTCGGACTGGGAATTTGCTTCCTGTAAGAAGAACAAGGAAACAGGAAAGCTCGATATCGTGCCGAGCACGAAGGAGCTTTGCTTGCTCGCGGGATATAAGCCCGGTTACATCTACGAATTCATCTATTTAGCCAAGGATCCCCTCGTGCTGGGGCTAGGTTTTGCTGCCGTCCGCGACCTGATCTCGTTTTTGCGCTACGACACCCAAGATGAAGCCGGCAATCCTAATCCTCTCGGTGCTACCAACGGAAGGACCGGCATCAAGAAAGCGTATGCCTGGGGCCGCTCGCAGAGCGGCCGATTTCTCAGGGACATGATTTATCACGGCTTCAATGAAGACGAGTCGAACCGGCAGGTTTTCGCAGCGATCTCGCCTCATGTCGCCGGCGGCGGCAGGATTTTTTTGAATTATGAGTTTGCGCGCCCGGTAAGCTCCTCGCAACAGCACAGTGATCAGTTGGATCCAGAACTATTCCCGTTCGCCTACAGTGTGCTCAAAGATCCGCAAACCGGGCGAGAAGATGGAATCCTCAAACGTCCCAAGACCGATCCCTACATCGTTCACACTCAGACTTCTACTGAGTACTGGCAAAAGCGAGCTTCGTTGAGTCACACCGACGGCAAAGGGAAAGATGTCCCGATTCCGAACCGGGCCCGTATCTATTTCATCGCTGGCGCTCAGCACAACACCCCGTTTGGCTCGCAGCCCAGAAAGGGTTCCTGCCGCCAGCTCACCAATCCCATGCCCATCGGGGATGCTTTGCGCGCCCTGATCGTTGCCATGGACCGCTGGGTAAGCCAGGGTGTCTTACCGCCACCCAACCAGATCCCAACGGTCGCTGACGGAACGTTAGTTTCGGCCGACCAAGAGAGCACTGGCTTTCCCCGAATCCCAACTGTGCGCTACGCAGGCCTGTTTAACCGCCAGCTCTTCTTGGACTATGGACCGGACTTGATTCATGGCAGGATCGACATTCATCCGCCAAAACCCGTGAAAGACGCCAGTTACAAGGTTCTGGTTCCGAAAGTGGATTCAGACGGCAACGACGTCGGAGGAATCCGCTTACCCTCCATTCGGGTTCCGGTGGCGACCTACACCGGCTGGAACCTTCAGCGAAAAGGGCTAGCGGAAGACGAACTCTGCGGGCTGCTCGGCTCGTATATTCCCTTCGCGAAGACAAAAGAGGAAAGAGCTAAGAATGGAGATCCCAGGCTCTGCATCGAAGAGCGTTACAGGGATCAGGCCGATTACGTCAGCAGGGTCGGCGTAGAAGCTCGCTGGATGGTTGAACAAAGATGGTTGCTGCCCGAAGATGCGCAGCGCATCATTGAGGAAGCCGAAAAACTGCCACTCTTCGATGCGAAAAAACCGTAGCAGTTTTCTCCGCAGAAGATGTTGAGTGTAAAACTCAAAGCACTTCCGTACCCTTGGTTTGGGAAGAAAAAATTAGCCGGGATTGTTGGAAAACTACCGCCGCAGAGTTTAGGGTCGCAAGCGGGGGTCTATAGCGGCCAATCTTTGGGGAGTTCGCGGCGGATTTCCTGATATTCGGGATCCTTGCTGAACTGCTTTTTAAGACGCTTTAAGGCATCCAGGAGATCCTGCAATTTCATCTCAAGCGCATTCGAGACCATACCCGTGGTCTCCTCGAAGCTCGCGCTTCAATTACGAAATCAGCCGCGCATCCGCTGCAGGATGTAACGGTCTTCTTTGCTCATGGCCATGGATAGTCTCCGATCCAGAGCGTTCAGGATAGTAAGTATAGAAGGGCACGACAAGTGGCTGGCGCTCTAAAGCCGCTCGGAAAAACCGGTCTGTTGCGTCGTTATTAACTCGGCGCCGGCGTGCGGTGCCCCCTCGCTATCGAACGTTACGCGCAAGCGCGCGAAGATCCGCCACGGGTTGTTCAGCCAAAGAACACGCAGGATTAGAAAGGCGTTCTCCACCACCGTGCCGGGCGCCTCGCTGCATACGACTTCAATCTCCAAAGCGGCGCTCTCATTGCCAGATAGCCTATAAGGAAGGGCGAATTCCTGTTCCCGGCTGCGGAATTGACCGTGAGGAAGACGCACGGCGAAGATCGTGAGGGGCTGTTGGGCGAGATTTTTGATCTGCCACTGCAAATGCCAGGCGCCGCCTTTAACATCTTGGCGGCGTGAAATTTGTTGGACGTCGATACGGGGCTCAATTACGCGCTGGCCCGCCATGCTAAACCGTCTGCGCAGGCAGCTTTTGCTGCGTCAATGCCCAAGGCCGGTGGAGCAAGGCATAGAAGATAGCGGAAAGAAGAAACAGCACGACTAACCCCCACAGCATCGGCGCATAGGTTTGACGCCGGTCGTAAATGAATCCCGCAATCACGGGAGCGGCGACCGTGCCCCACATGTAGAACAAACCCATGGTGCCGCGGATCGTGGCAAAAAATTTTCTGCCAAACAGGTCGCCAACCGTGGCCCAACTGACCGGAAAGATACTTTCCGCGATCGTAAAAAGAACAGTAAAAACCCAAAGCGGCCACTCACCTTCCCCTGCGACGAGCAGAAACAAGGCGCCGCTGGAGACGAGCATGCTCACGGCCATGAGCCGCGGTTTTGACAGGCGGTCGGCCGCCCAACCTAAAAGGAGGTGCGATGGCAGCGCGAGAAACGCGAATGTGCTCAGTAGCAGAGCAGCGCGCGCTTCGGTTAAACCTTTCCAAACCATGATCGGAATGAAGTGCACCATTATTGTGCCCAGGCCGGCGACGCGAAATGACGTGGCGACGACGAGCATCCAGAAAGCCGCTGTGCGCATCGCCTGGGTCGGGCTGGAATCCTGCGTGGGCGCACGCTGAGAACTGTGCAACGTCTCGGAGGAATTTATTTCGGGGGACTTTTCCGGGGGATCGCCATCCGGCAGAAGTCCCATGCTTTCAGGAGACCGGCGCACGGATGCGGCAAGCGGCAAGCCGATGAGAAGAAGGCTGAAACCGGCCAGCACCGCGGCCCAACGCCATCCCCAAGCTTGCACGGCGAAGGCGAGAAGGGGAGAAAACAATGTGCCGCCGATGCCGATCGAAGCACTGACCAAGGTCATCGCCATGGCACGCCGGCGGATAAACCAGGTATTGGCCAAAACCATGGGTGAGTGCATGAACCCGGCGCCATAGGCGAGACAAATAACACCTAAGTAGACTACGAGAAATTGAAAGTAATTGTGAACCGTCGCGAGGAGCACGTAGCCGGCTCCTGTCAACACGATCGCAGTTAACATCACGGGACGAGGCCCAAAGCGATCGAGGCAGTAGCCGGCAAGTGGACCCTCCAAAGCTCCTTCCGCGCGTGCCAGGGAAAAAGCCAGCGAAGTCGCCGCCCGGCTCAAGCCCAGGTCCTGGCTCAGGGGCAAGAAAAAAATGGTAAAGCCATAGTGGTGCAAGCCGCCGCCAAGACAGCGCATAGCGCAGCCGAGAGAAATCATCCACCAGCCGTGAAAAATACCTTTGGTCCGGTGGTAGGTCTCGCTTGCAGCGTCGTCGCTTGAAGCGTGCATTCTCAGATGCTGCCCCGGTGCGTTCCGGCGCGTCCCGGCGCCCGCCGCTCCGCCTGCGGTTGGCTCGACAGCCAGGGTCTTCGAAACGTTGCCGGCTTGCGGGGCAAGTTAGAGACGCCCGGGAGAGATAATGGATTGTTGCGATGCACCTTTATTATGGCTCGGTTCATGATCAGGCCGCGATTCGCGGATTCACGGCGCGGCCGATTGCGGCTTTAGAGAGTGAAGCTCCGTAGTTGTTGAAAGCGGCGGACCTCGAGTTTAGTCCGTTTTGGCGGGAAGCTTTAGAAGCTGGCGGGCATTCTCATGCAGAATCGCGGCCTTCTCCGTGTCGGAGCAGTCCAGCGCCGCTACTTTTTCAACCGCCTTCCAATCACCCAGAGTGAACGGGTAATCTGTGCCAATCATCAACTTTCTGGCGCCCACCAGGCGCCTGAGATAGTCGAGCGTGTCAACTCGATAGACAAGCGTGTCAAAGTAGAAATTTTTCAAGTAAGCACTGGGCGCCGAAGACGCCTGAGCGGAGCGGGTGCCGCGCCGAACAGCGAACCCCTGATCAAAACGACCCAAGTGATAAGGAAAAAATCCACCGCCGTGCAGAACGCAAAGCTTCAAGTTGGGAAAGCGATCAAAAACTCCGCCGTAGACCATGAATCCGATTGACAGCGTGCTGTCGGCAGGATTGCCGCAAATTGTGCGCAATCCATACGGCCCCATGCGCTCGGTTCCGGCGACATCCTCGGGATGCATCACTACCAGGACATCGAGTTCTTCCGCTTTGTTCCAGAAAGGATCAAAGAAGCTGCTGTCATAGTATTGGCCGTTGACGTTCGATGCCATATAAGCCCCGGAGAGATGGAGGTCGCGCACAGCGTGTTCCAAAACGTTTGCGGCGCGCCGCGGATCTTGCAAGGGAACAGCGGCTAGACCGACAAAGCGGTCCGGGTGCTTCTTGATGAGTTCCCGTATGCCCTCGTTGTAGAGACGGCACCAAGTCTCTCCCTGTGAGCCGTTCAAGTGGTACCCCAGAGCAGCGGTATGCGGTTCCAGGGCGGCAATCGCTATCCTCTCGGTTTCCATCATCGCAAGCCGCCGCTCCAGGTCCATAAGATCCCGGTTCGTCGTGTGGGCCGGCCCCCGCGCGTATGATAGGCCGAGCTCGTCGCCGCCCCGGTCAACGACTTCAACGCCAAGCGTTTTGCTATTCCGCTTTGCCTCTTCCACAAGGCTTGCGGGAACATAGTGATGGTGGATATCGACCGCAACTGCTTGTGCTTGCGCCATATGTTCTGTGTAACTAGCCGAGGCGCAAGTGTCGTGTCAAGCTCCGTCCGTCGATAAGCCGCACCGGCTTCGTTGCCACTGCCGGCGCGCATCCTCACGTACTGCACGCGTACGCTCCGGTGCGCGCCTTCGCGGCGCCTTGCATCTGGGCCCTTCTCGACGGCCGGGGAAGCTTGCGTCGTTGGGAGTTCAGCTGGAGATTCTCGTCAAGTTGGCACTACGATCCACTTACGCGGAAAGGCGTTGAGGCTCTCGCAACCGTCGCGCTTCACAAGAACCGTTTCGCCGAATTGCACGCCCATCTTCTCGCCAAGGGTGATGACGTTGGGCTGAATCACAACCACCATATTTTCGCGCAGGATCATTTCATCCCCTTCCCGGCGGCTCGCGGAGCGGGTCTGGATGATCGGCGGGTATTGATTGGCGCCGTGGAGGAGATCGTCGTAAATCGTGTAGCCGCGGCGATGAATCATCTCCGCCGTCTCCTCAATTTCGCGTGTTGAAGTTCCTTCCTTGATGATGCCGGCGATTGCCTCAAAGGCTTCCACCGCCACCGCATGAATCTCCTGCCATTTTTGAGTCGGGGCTTCGCCGAGCGAGAAGGTGCGGTGGATTTGGCCGCTGTATCCCCAGTAAGCCCCGCTGATCTCGGTGATCAAGCAGTCGCCGCGCTGCAAGATCCGTTCGGACTGATATTGCGCCGGCACGGGGAAATCGGGCGCCCTCATGGGCATACTGGTCATAAAATGAATGCCAGCGTAGCCGCCCGCCTTGAGATAGACCGGCTCGAGGAGGGCGGGAATTTCATCCTCCCGCATGCCCGCTTTCAATCCGTCCGCCAGAGCCTGAAGAGATTCATCGGTGAGTTTCGAGGCGAAGCGGATCCGATCGATTTCCGCGTCGCTCTTAGTCGTGCGCAGCAAACGAAATTGGCTATTCAGGTCGAGCAGTTCCGCGTGCGGGTAACGAGCGCGAATCTTAGCGTGGTGTTGATACGGCACGCTGCCGACCAGTCCGATGCGCTTCTCCTCCAAAGCGCGCTCGCGCAATACCGTGAGCACGGTGTCGGCTGTGCTCGGGCCGGCCCAGCGAACATCACTCACGACCGAAAGCACACGCGCCATCGGCACATGGTTGTAGAGCTGGAGCAGGATTACAGGCTCCTTGCCCTGTTGGAAGAGCGCGTAGGCTTCCCGGCTTCCGGGCCAATCTGCCAACCAATAGATCTCCGATGCGAATCTCCCGGTTCCGTAAACGAGCAGGGCTTGAACCCCCGCCGTGTCCATCAG
>JBOHVR010000451.1:0-6857 GCA_050735755.1 Binatia bacterium | reverse complement strand
CGCTCAGCCTGTCGGCGCCTCTCGAAAGAATATCGGATCACGGTCAATTGCCTTCGCCGAAGCCAGCGTTACGCTGCAGCTTTGGAGTTCCGTTAAACCCGGTTCTTCAGGCGACTCACAAGGTACTCCCAGCCACGGAGAGGAAACCGTTCGTCCGCGCTGAAGGTATCCAACTCCTCCTGGCTCAAATAGCGCGGCTCGCCGTGCAGATGCGCAAGGTGCGCAAGTTCCCCAAGCCGGGCGAGTCGAACCGTTCGTTGAATAACCTGTTCGATGGTTTCGCCGACTACCGTGTCGCCATGAGCGCGCATCAAAACCACCGGCCCATCGCCCAGCGCCGACGCCAGGGCGTTGCCACGCTCCAATGTGCGTACCAGCCCGGCCGCCTGGTAGACCGGCGGACCGCCAGCGGAAAGAAACTTTCCGTAGTGGTGCAGCGGCTTGAGCTTGACAGACAGTACACTGAAAAGCGTGCTCCACACGGAGTGGGTGTGACAAACGCTCATCACGTCGGGCCGGGCTCGCAGCACGCACGCGTGAATCGGCCATTCGTTCGGCGGCGTGTCGGCGCCGCCGAGATGGTTGCCTTCAAAGTCCTGCATGCTTAAACGTTCCACACTGGCGAGACCCGGACTGACATTGGCGATGGTGATGAAAGCCGCCGCGCCCGGCACGCGCACGCTGGCATGGCCGTAGCCATCGGTGATGCCTTCGCGATCGAGAATATGACAGGCCGTAACCAGTTTGTGCTTGAGTTCATCCAGCTCAGGAGCGTTAAACGCGGGCGCGCCCGTTCGGCTGGGAGACGCCATAGATTCCTCCGCTCGGCCTTATTGAGCCATCGTTTGCTCAATAACAACCGGTGTTATCAATTTCAAGATTTGTCGGAATCAGTTGGAATTCCGCGCGGCTGCGCATTCCCGGCGCCGGCTCGAGCGGCCTTGTTCCTGGCGTTGAAAGCAAAAACTATGCGCGCTTCGAGACTGCCGCCGCGCTGAGCCCCTGCGCCCACGGATAGGCCGCGCGGCTATGCACCGTTTTGCTGCTTACCATGAGCTCGGCAAACCGGATAGCTACGGCTTGGGTATTGATGACAGGAATGGCAACTTCTCGCTCCACCTCTTCGGCCGAAACCGCAGCCGGGATCAGGCGCGCGGCCAGCGGAATGAGAGCCTGCGCGCCGCCGGCAACTAATTCGCGCGTAACCGCTATCGTGCGTTCCAATATCGCATCGTGGTACTTGCCGAGGTCTCCAACCTCATACATGCCGATAACTTTCATTCCCGTGACAAAGTGAGTCATTCGATAATTTTCGACAAGCCGCCATACGTAAGGGACGTAACTCTCCAGCGGCACGGTAAGGGCAAACCGATCGCAAAGCGTAGCCGCAAAATGCAGTGACGCGCGCAAGGACCCCACGACGGGGATGCGCACGGCCAACCGCGCTGCCTCCACTCCGGGATCAAAGGCATCCGTCTGCACCACGGCGTCGAATCCGTCGCGCTCCGCTTCGATAATCTTTTTCACCAACGCCGGAGTTTCCAAAATGTGATGCAGGCCCGCCAGAGTTTTCGTTTTCCTCTGATGGTGCAACACCTCGCTACCGCCGAGATCCTCAGGATAATGCACCTCAATGATCGTCCCGGGAGAAGCGTACCGGTGCAACCGATCTAGCCGCCGTTGGTCATTTTCCTCATCCGAGCCGCGTACAAACGTGTGGCTCAAGGCCATGATGCGCATCTTCACCTCGCAGTTTCGAGTCTTTGGGTTTCTCGTTACCAACAAACCAGAAACCCGGAACCCGAAACTTTTATTTTTTCTCCGCTCGCGGAAACCCGAAAGCTTTTACGGTTTCCTCCTCATACTTGCCCATCTTGAGATAATGATCCCACGCCAGCAGTGATACTTTCTTGCCTCGGGCAAGCTGCTCGTGTGCCGAACCCGGCGTGAAAACCGAGGCCGCCAGATCGATATCGTCTCTGATCTTTTGCCCTTCCGGACCCGCTTGAAATTCCAACCAGAGAAGCGCTGCGTGCGGGTTATCTGATCGTCCCAGCACTCCCTCCGCCTCACTGAGCCGGATTGGGACCGGCTCCGCTACCTTGTAGGCCAAAACACCTTTGGTGTCCTTTTTTTGAACTCTCACAAACGTCTTGTAATTGACTCCCAAAAGCAATGGATACTCGCCGTTCATCAAAAATGTGATCATCCGCGCGTCGCCGCGAAGCCAGATCGGCTTCTGCGCCGCAATCTTTTTCGCCAACGAGACAACTTTTTCCAGGCCCCAGGCGGGCACAAGCGCGGCAAATGCCTTTGGCCTCACGTCCGTGGCAAATTTCCTGTCCCGGAATTCCGGCTTGAGAAAGTCCTCCCAGGTTGACGGAACTCGATCCGCCGAGATCAGCTCCTTGTTGTACGCAACGATCTGGGCATTGCTTTGAAGCGCAACGATGTGACGGTTGTTAGGGTCTACCAGTTCCGCGGGCATTTGCAGCACCCCGTGTTGGGCCATACCGAACAGATCGAACTTTTTCTGATGCGGCAGGTAATCCGAATAAAAATCGAACGCTACATAGTTTACGTCCCACTTCGCCACCCCGGCTTTCATTTCCTGGATCATCCTTTGATAGACCTCGAGCCCATCCACTCCTTCCGCCCGGACATCGATGAACGGGTATTTTTTCTTGAACGCTTCAGAGGTAGCCTTAATTACCGCCGGGTCTTCAGCGCTCAACACGCGGAGCCGGCCTTCCTTCTTGGCCTGCTCCACGATCTCACCGCGGTTGGTCATGAAGATGTAACCCTTGTTTTCGGCGTCCTGCTTGGCCTTAAGCAACGCTGCGCTCGGGGCTGCGGCGGCAAAGGCGGTGGCAGCTCCGACCCACGCGTAGATAATAGACGCTGCAAGCGCACAATATCCTGCTCTCATGAATCCTCCTGTGGTGATTACTTTTTCTCTGCTCTGGGAAAACCCAAGGCTTTCACGATATCTTCTTCGTAGTTAGACATCTTCAGATAGTGCTCCCATGCCACCAGCGAAACTTTTTTCCCCTTACCTAACTGCTCATGGGCCGAGCCGGGACTAAAGATCGACGCAGCCAGATCCAGCTCGTCCCTGATCTTCTGTCCTTCAGGTCCCGCCTGAAACACGAGCCACAACAGGCCGGCATGGGGATTATCGGCCGTAGCCAAAACGCCCTGCGTTTCGCTCAGTCGCACCGGCAGCGGTTCGATTATTTTGAGCCCCAGAGTTCCCGCCACGTCTTTTTTCTGAACCCTCACGTAAGTCTTATAATTCTGTCCCATGGCAATAGGGAACTGGCCGGCCAGTAAGGAAGTGATGATGCGCGCGTCGCCGCGCAGCCAGATCGGCTTCTGCTCCCCGATTTTTTTCGCGAAGGCAAGCGTCTTTTCGAGCCCCCACGCCGGCACGAGAGAGGCAAAAACTTTAGGTCGAATGTCGGCGGCAAACTTGCGATCCTTGAACTCGGGCTTTAGAAAACCTTCCCAGGTATCGGGCACCTTCTCGCCCGAAATCAACTGTTTATTGTAGGCCACGATCTGCGCGTTGCTCTGCAGAGCGACAATGTGGCGGTTCACCGGGTCCACCAATTTCGGCGGCACATTGATAACACCGTGCTGCGCCATACCCAGCAAATCGAACTTCTTTTGATAGGGGAGGTACTCCGGATAATAATCAGGGGCCATGTAGTTGACGTCCCATTTGGCGAGCCCCGCTTTCATCTCCGTAAGCATGCGCACATAAACTTCGGTTCCCTCCACGGGTTCGGGACGCACATCGATAAAAGGATACTTTTTCCTGAAAGCCTCGGCCGTGGCCTTGATCACATCGGGATCTTCGCCGCTCAAAAAATGCACCCGGCCTTCTTTCTTGGCCTGAGCTATGATCTCATCAAGGCTTGTGTAAAAGATGAACCCCTTTGCTTCCGCTTCCTGTTTGGCTTTAAGCAAAGATGCGCTTGGCGCGGCTGCAGCAAGCGCGGCCGCTGGCATCCAGGCTCCGAGTAACACCGCAAGATAGAAGAATCTGACTTTCATAAGTCCTCCTTTGACTTGAACCAGGCTGTTCTCCGACGCCGGAGGTGGAGTTTTCTTTTTTAAGCCAACTCATGAGTCGAGCGAAGGGAATGGGGTCCTATAACAAAGCCTGAAACGAGCGTCAATGGGCCGGCCCATCGGTCGTACCACCCGCCGCGCGCCCTCCGCGCGCCCGCGTTACCTTGACATGAGTGGAGAGCGAGTGATAACCCTCGAAGGTTGGCAACCATTTGAGGAGGCAACCTATGACTTATGACTTGCTCGTAAAGAACGGACGAATCATCGATGGCTCGGGAATGCCATCGTTCCTCGGGGATGTGGGAGTAGCGAAAGGGAAGATCGTGGAGGTGGGACGTTTGAGCGGATCCGCCCGGCGCTCCGTCGACGTCGAAGGTCTGGTGGTAGCTCCGGGGTTTATCGATAATCACTGCCACTACGACGCCCAAGTGACGTGGGACCCGCTGTGCACATTTTCGTGCCATCACGGTGCTACCAGCGTAATCATCGGCAATTGCTCTCTCACCCTCGCACCGGCCAAGCCAGGCGAACGCATGAAGGTCCTGGGAATGCTTTCCCAGGTTGAGGCGATCCCCATGGATATCCTGCAGGCGGGCGTTGACTGGAGATGGGAAACGATCCCCGAGTACCTGGACGCGATCGGGAAACGATTGGGGGTCAACGTCGGCATGCTGATGGGCCACTCCCCCATTCGCTTTTACGCCATGGGCGAAGCGAGTCAGGAGCGCGCGGCGACAGAAAGCGAGTTGAGTCTGATGCAAAGCGTGGTGCGCGAGGGATTGGAAGCGGGCGCCCTCGGACTTTCCGTAACGCGGAACATGAGCCATTTTGACATCGAAGGGAAGCGTATTCCGGCTGCCGTGGCACCGGAAGAGGAATTGATTGCCCTCGCGAAGGTGCTAGGCGAGTTGGGCACCGGAGCGATTCAGAGCGGCGGCGGCGCCGGACCGGAACTAAAAAACCGGTTGATGAGCAGGATTTCCGAGGCCAGCGGCCGGAGCGTGGTTTACAACCAGATCCAGCAGAGCGCTTTTGCGCCCGACCGGTGGAAGGAGCATCTGGCGCGCGTCGAAGACGCTTGCCGCGAGGGAGTGCGCGCGCTGCCGCTTATCAGCCCCACGGTCGTCGTGCAGCACTTTACGATGAAGAACTGCCAGATCTTTCGCCAGATGCCGACGTGGTTGAGCCTTATCAATGTCTCGGACGAGGAGAAATTGCGGGCCTACGGCGATCCAGTCATGCGCGAAAAACTGCGGGCCGATTTGGATCTCCCGGATTCGGGCTTTTACAAGCGCTGGGACCTCGTTCTGGTGGAAGAGCCTCATCTCGCGAAGAACAGGGCGTACAAAGGCAAAAACATCGCGCAAATCGCCGCGGCGCAGGGAAGAGATCCATTTGATGTGTTTATCGATGTCGTCGTCGAAGAGAAACTCAACACGCGTTTGGCGTTCGGCAACAGGAACACGGACCGCGAAGCGGTCGGCCAGCTCCTTCGCAGCCCTTACACGGTTGTGGGTCTCTCGGATGGCGGCGCGCACGTGCAGTTTCATTCGGAGGTCGGCTACAGCACGCAACTGCTCGGCTATTGGGTGCGGGAGCAAAAAATCATGACTCTTGAACAGGCGGTGCGCCGTTTGACGTTCGATCCGGCGAGCGCGTTCGGTATTTACGACCGCGGCCTCCTGAGGCCGGGTCTTGCCGCGGATATGGTTGTTTTTGATCCCGCTACGGTCAATGCGGGAACGGAAGAAGTACTGCGAGATCTTCCGAACGACGGCTGGCGCATCCGCGTGCTCGCGGAGGGCATCCACTACACGATTGTGAACGGCGAAGTATTGCTGCAGAACGGCGAGCACACGGGCGCAACGCCGGGGAAAGTGCTGCGGAACGCCCGCTACAACATGCTGCACAACGGCGCCGCCTGATATTTCGGATATTTCGCCGCACCACCGAGTGCACGAAGTTCACTAAGCAATTTTTTTCCGTTTGGGCAGAAATTTTTAGTTCGTGGTCTTCGAGACCTTCGTGGTGAGGCCAAAAATTTAGTTCGAAAAACCAAGATTAGGAGAAAGATATGGCAGATGCAGGAAAAATTGTGACCGGACTTGGTAAGGCCGAAGAGCGGCGAATTCTTGTCCGCGGCCGCGATCTCCTTGAAGAGTTGCTCGGCAAAATCACTTTTACGGAGATGACCTGGCTGATGTTGGGCGGTCGAATGCCCACGCCCGAGCAGGCGCGGATGATCGACGCCCTGCTGGTCGTTCTGGTGGAGCACGGGATGGTGAGCAGCGTAGTAGCGGCGCGCCTCACTTATGGAACCGCCCCCGAGGCTCTCCAAGGCGCGGTCGCGGCATCCCTGCTGGGGGCCGGAAGCGTTCATCTAGGGTCTTCGGAATACGCCGCAAAATGGCTCGTCGACGCTCTGCCCGTGGACAAGAGCGACGCTGATTTCGATGCGCTTGCGAAGAAGGTGGTCGATGAGCACGCGCAGCAAAAGAAACGCATCGCGGGAATTGGTCATCGCACGCATCCGCATGGGGACCCCCGCGCCGTGAAGCTCTTCCAGATCGCGCGCGAGACCGGAGTTTACGGCCGGTACTGCGACCTCATCCAGCGGGTGAGCGACGCCGCCAAAGCGCGACACGGCCGCGCCTTCCCGCCTAATGTGACCGGCGCGATCGCCGCGATCGCCCTTGACCTGGGCGTGCCGTGGCAGTTGACCAAAAGTTTCGCGCTGATCGGCCGCACGCTCGGTACAATCGCGCATATCGGGGAAGAAA
>JBOHVR010000450.1:0-4526 GCA_050735755.1 Binatia bacterium | reverse complement strand
AACGGTTAAAAGCTATTGAGAAGGACGGGGTGGAAGGTGTGATCGTCGGACAGGCGCTTTACGCCAAATCCTTTTCACTGGAGGATGCAATAAAGCTCTGTTGAAATTCACTGGATCCCATACCATGCAAAACGGAACAAGGATTTGCGGTACCCGCTAGTTGGACAAGCGCCTGCTCGCTGAACCTTACATAATTTATCGTTCGATCCTCCACAGGTAAATCTTGTGGTGATCCACGTTGCGGCTGGGCGAGCCGGCGGACTGCCCGCATGTTTCGACCTTTGCTGGTTGCCAGCCTTCGATGCTCGAAGTCGCGACCCCGCATGGGCCCGGTTTCTATTATTAAAGACAGCCCGAGAGGGACCACCATCGACCGATTCGACTGGGCCGGATTCCTGGTTGACACTGTTATCTTTTCCCGAGTAGTCTCCGATTTAAGAGCCATATTGCTGGCTGTTGTTGGCGATTTTAGAGTAAGAATTTTTCATGATCTCGACTTTAACCGCGCGCGCGAAGGAGGGTAAAGAATGAAAGTAGTCGATGCTGATGGTCACGTCGTAGAAAAGAGTAAAGAGATCCGCGCCTATCTGCCAGAGCCGCACAAACAACGAGCGGGCGCCCTTCTGCCCGCAAACGGGTTGGACACCAGTATGGGCGGCCGCTTGGGAGGCCTTGAAGACAACGATCTGCCCACGCGCGTGCGTGACATGGACCGCGAGGGAATCGATGTCTCGGTGCTGTTTCCTACCAGCAGCTTCGCCTTGCCCAAGGTCATTGAACGTGACTACGCTGTTGCTTATGCGCGCGCGTACAATGATTTCATCGCTGATTTTTGCAGGCAAAGCCCGCGCTTAAGAGGAATCGCTATCCTTCCTCTTCAAGACGTGGAGGCTGCCGTCAGCGAAGTCAATCGCGCAGTCACCAAACTGGGTCTTGTCGCTATTGCCATTGCGAGTCAGGGAATGAAGGAACATCTGGGGTCGAGAACTTTTTGGCCCATTTATGACGAGATGCAGCGGCTCAACGTTCCCTTGTGCATTCACAACCGGCGCGAAGGGCCGGCGGGTGATGATCGATTTGACAGCTTCCTTTATTTACACACCATTGGGCGGCCGGTGGAAACCGCAATACAATTCGCCGGACTGATCTATGGCGGCGTTCCCGAGAGGTTCCCGCGCCTCCGCATGGGCTTTCTCGAATGCGGCGTGGGTTGGGTTCCTTACTGGATGGAGCGGATGGATGAAGAATGGGAGAAGCGGGGAAAAGTGGAAGCGCCGCTGTGCAAAACGAGGCCCAGCGAGTATGCGACTCACGGAAACATGTTTTTTTCGACCGAGCCCGAGGAAGGCATGCTGTCGTATGTCATCGAACGGATCGGAGAAGACAAAATCCTTTTCGCCTCCGACTATCCGCACTGGGACGGAATGTTTCCCTATGTCGTTTCAACGATTCGCGGGCGCAAGGATATCTCTGAACCCGCTAAAGAAAAGATTTTAGGGGACAACGCGAAACGCTTTTACGGCTGGGCGTAGCAATATAAGCTGGGGGCGTAACCGCTGAGTTTCTAAGCGAGTTCATTCGAAGGGAGATTTAGATGCCGGTGATTGACGCTGACGGTCACGTGGAAGAGAATCCGGCGACATTCAGTGATGCCTATCTCGATCCACGCTTTCGTTCCCTGCGCCCTCAGGTCGTCGGAGTGGACGGAAATGCGTATTGGATGATCGACGAACAGCTCTTTCCTCGTCGGGTGGGTCGAGGCTGCCACAACCTGGGAACCCCAACCAGTTACGGTGGAGTGCCGGTTAAGCACGCCGCGGGCAAGCCCGATTCAATTGAGAGCATGGAGTTGAGCGACCTTGCGGCACGGCTTCGCGCTATGGATGAGGAGGACATTGGCATCCAGGTAGTCTACCCCACCCTGTTTCTCGCCTATCCTTTGAGCGCGAATCCTGCTTTGCTGACGGCGCTGTCTTCTTCGTACAATCGCTGGCTCGGCGATCGGTTGTCCGGCCACGAAAGGATCAAGTGGGCGGCCGTGGTTAATCTCGACGATGTTGCAGGCGCGATACGAGCGGTTCGGGAGGCGAGGGGCTTGGGCGCAGTCGCCGTCATGGTGTTGGGAACTGCGGGCGACCGCCTGCTCGATCAGGCGGAGCTGACGCCTTTTTACGAGGCGGTTGCGGAAGAGAATCTCGCGCTGGCGGTGCATGTGGGTTGGGCCTGCCCCGCTCTGAACAATCTTTACACGCACATTTATCCCTCGGGCGTCATCGCCTTCCTGATTCCAGTGTTGATGGGATTTGTGGCACTGATCAGCGGCGGAGTTCTCGATCGATTACCGAATCTGAGGGTGGTGTTTTTGGAGGCAGGGTGCCAGTGGATTCACTTCATGCTGGATCGCTTAGATCACCGGTTCCACCATGCGCGGAAGAGACTTTCCAACATCGTTTCGGAGACCGCGCCCCGACACGCGGTCGCGCCCACGGAATACGTCCGCAGGAAAAATCTCTATTTCAGTACCGAGGTTGAGGATACGCTACTCCCCCAAGCTATCCAGCTTGTAGGAGACGGACAGATCGTTTTTGGCTCCGACATGCCGCACGGCGACCGCGAAAGATTTGCCGCGCGGGCATTACAGCAAAGAGGCGACCTCACCTCCTCTGCGAAGCAGCAAATCCTGCAGCAAAATCCCCGTCGGCTCTACGGGATCGCGCAGTCAACGGAGCCAAAGATGTGTTCCGGATGACTTCGGGTCGGATGTCACTCAATTGTCCACAGGTAGATCGTGTGCTCATGCATCATCCCGCCGGGGATTTTTTCCTCGCGACTCGGTTTCCAACCTTCAATCCCAAAGTCGTGAGACACGACGCGCGCGCCCGGCCGCAGCTGCTTCTGGAGGACGGGCCGCAGTCTTGCGTTAAACTCCGGAAGCATGTACAGAGTGACCACGGTTGCGTTTGAGACGTCTACGGTTA
Source organism: Binatia bacterium (assembly GCA_050735755.1). GTDB lineage: Bacteria > Desulfobacterota > Binatia > UBA9968 > UBA9968 > DATMAM01. The sequence continues at coordinate 1,548 of JBOHVR010000450.1, read as the reverse complement.
AAGCATCTTGCCGACGGAACTCGACCAGGTGACTGACTCCTTGTTCTGCGGCAATCCTGCGCGCGCGGGCGTTTAGATGACGGTTGATCTCGATACCGATGCCTCTGGTGCCAAATCGTTGCGCGGCCCTTGTCACAATGCGCCCGTCGCCGCTGCCCAGATCGTAGATCAGGTCCGACTCCTTAACCTGCGCCACATCGAGCATGCGATCCACCACTTCCATGGGAGTGGGATTGAAGGGAACCTGTTGTTCCGTCCCAAGTGGAAGGGTGCACCCCATGATGAAGGACAAAGCGAGCAGGGCCATTGAAAGTAAGCTTCTCATACGTTCTCCTCCGGCAAAATCTTCTGATTCGATTAAAGTTTCTTGCCCAGAAAAGCAAACGTCACTGAGGGGAGTAATTTAGCACTCATCATGATGGACGTACATGCCGAGGTTGTCGGCAGCTTGCTCAGGCCGGAAGAGCTGCTGGACGCCCAAAGACGATTCGCAGCGGGAGATATCAGCTTGGACCAGCTGGTTGAAGCTGAGAATCGAGCGGTGGATCAAGCGATTGCTCTGCAGGAATCAGCGGGTCTGGAAATCGTGACGGACGGCGAGATGCGGCGGCAGTCGTTTCAAAGCCAAATGACTGCCGCGGTGAGCGGTTTCGGCCAGGTGGATTTGAGCGCGTTTCTATGGGGCAATTGGCAGGATGAAAAACGAGCTCAAGCAACTCCGCGTCCGGCCGGGTTGGGGGTGACGGGCCGCCTTGTCCGCCAACGCTACCTCTCGGTGAGCGAATTTTTGTACTTGAAAGGAAGAACTTCGAGAATCGCCAAGGTCACACTTCCGAGCCCGGGGTTGTTTGTCAACTTCTGGTCGCGCGACCAAGCCGCGTATCCGACGTTGGATGCTTTTCTGGCGGACGTTGTGTCCATCTTGCGCGTGGAAGTCGAGGAGTTGACCCGGCAAGGCGCGGAGTATATCCAACTCGATGCCCCGCATTACGGCCTGCTCCTTGATGCGAGGACGCGGGCTTTCTATGAAGCGCAGGGCTGGAGTCTGAGAAAATGGCTCGACGCGGGAGTCGAATTGGATAATGCCGTTATCGACGGTTTCCCTCACCTAACATTTGCGCTGCACGTCTGACGGGGGAACCAGGGTAGCCGGTGGCTGTCCGCAGGAGACTATGGAGTTATCAGCGCCGGCCTTCGCGCGATTCGAGCGCAGCGTCTCCTCCTGGAGTACGACGATGCGCGCTCCGGCTCGTTTGCTCCTCTCGCGGATCTTCCCCCCGACAGGTTTGTTGTTCTGGGGCTGATCACGACCAAGAAAGGCGGTTTGGAAAGTCTCGACGGGCTCGGCGCGCGGGTGGCCGAAGCCAGCCGTTATGTGGAACGCGAAAGGCTGGGGATCAGTCCACAATGCGGCTTTGCCTCTTCGATTATCGGGAATGCCATCACCGCCGCAGAACAAAAGCAGAAACTCGAACTCGTGGTAAAAGCTGCCGCCCAAATATGGGGTTAGTTCCTCAAGGCTTCGATTATCGCAGCGCACTGCCGATC
>JBOHVR010000449.1:0-5490 GCA_050735755.1 Binatia bacterium | reverse complement strand
TGGACGGGCGTAGCTCTTTGGGCATACTCTCGGGCTCCTGCGTTCGCAGGCGAGATCAGGGATGCTGATGCGGTGGCGGAGGCGCTCCAGAAGAAAGTCAACTCGACCGCAGAATTTGTCGCGGACTTTCGTCAGGAGACAGAAATCAAGACACTGGGCAAGACGATTAAGGCCTCGGGAAAGGTATACTTCAAGCGGCCCGGCCGGATGCTCTGGCGCTATGACGAACCGAAGGGGCAGTACCTGGCCGCCGATGGAAATCATCTCTACATGTACCATCCGGAACAGGCGCAAATTATCAAAACACCCCTGCGCAGCGCCTTTCGCTCTGACGTGCCGCTTTCCTTCCTGCTGGGGATCGGCAATCTTCAACGGGACTTCAAGTCCACGCTAAAAGGCTCCGAAAAGGGGGTATACCTATTGCAACTCACGCCGAAAAGCGAGATCGGGCAGGTCGGGGAGCTGATACTTGGAGTGGACATGAAGGAATTCGAACTTCAGTGGATGCGTATTGAGGATGCAGTGGGGAACGTGACTCACGTGCGTTTTTCGTCCCTGCAAAGGGGCGTAGAGCTAAAGGATTCTCTTTTTCAGCCCAACATTCCGCAGGGAGTCGAGGTAGTCGAACTCGGTTCCTTGGAGGGCCCCTAATCCGTCCATTCAATCGCTAGGACACCGCCCGGCCGGAGTTTTTTACGCGTTGAAGCCGTGAAAAATCCTCTCTGGCGGCGGATTTTCTGATCTGAAGTAAAAAATTTTAGCTGTTGCAGAAAGGGGCCTTGACTACACCTAGATCGGTGGCATACTGGTCTGCTAGGCCGATTTTTAAGAGAAAGGATACGCACACGTGAGAAAAGAAGTCTTAAAGAAGGCCGCCGGTATCTTGACGGAGATGAAGACGCAGTTGCTGCGTGAGATTGAGGATCGGGTCAAGGAGGAGAAAGACGGAATTAAGGACGAGGGCCGGGACACCTATGATCTGGCGAGCGATGAAAGAGATCGCGAGATCAACATCATTTTAACTGATCGTGAAAGAGACAAGCTCTTGGCAATCGACGAAGCTCTGCAGCGTATCAAGGATAAGACTTATGGCATCTGTGAGTGCGGCTGCAACAACTGTGAGGGTGAAATTGGGCTGGGACGGCTCAAGGTTCTTCCTTTCACGCGGCTGTGCGTTCGTTGCCAGGAAGAAACTGAAAAAGAGAATAAGCTGCTGAGAAGATTTGACGAGGAAAGGAGCTACCGGCGGCTTTCGAGCGGCGATGCCGAAGAGGACAATTTCTAAAGCGCGCTAGAAGACGTACTGCAGAACTTTCTTTCCCAATACAAAAGCAAGGAGTAAAGCGGTTACCGGAACCGCGGTAAGAACACTCAACGCGGCCTCCGTACGTTGCAGATGGTGAACCTTTTCCATGCCGACAAAGATTAAATAGAAGGCATAAACGTAGGCGACAGAACCAATGCGGGGAATCCAAGCCAAGAGGAGGCAGCTCCCCGCATAGGCGCAAACCCGCAGAGTTCCTTCGTAGTCTCCTTCCCCGCGAAATAGAGACTGGGCCACGAGCATCAAGATTCCCGGCCCCAAAAGATAGGCGAGCACGACTAAGAAAAACGACACGGCGGCGGCGATCAACGTCTCCGAAACGATAAATCTGAACACGAGAAAGACGATCGCGCAAATTCCGAGGTACAGAACAGGGCGTTCAAATCCACCCGAGAGAGGCATTTCCTGGTAAAACTTTTGCGGCTCCAAGATAACCTTCTTCCAGACCTGATAGAACCCGCTGGCGCCCTCGCGAATCGAAAATTCGTTTTCGGCCATGAACTCTCCTCTTCAATACCAGACACTGAGCGGCAATATAGATGAAATTTGCCAGTTGAGGCAAGGTCTTGGCACGCCGATTCCCGTGCGCGTTTAAGGGTGCGAGCCGACGAGACTTTTCAGAACGAAACCAAAGATCGGGTGCCCTAGGTCGGCCGAACGTGAGTTGAGAGAAATATAGGCCGGCAGTGTGAAGGTTTTACTCGCCGCCTTTAGCGGGGGAGAATTCTATGGCGGTGAGGGATTTTTTCTCTCCTTTTTCGGTATATTCAACCGAAGCCGATGAGCCTAAGCTGATATCACTCATTTTGCCGGCATCCTCCTTGAGCAAAACCGCCTTGGTTTTTTGGTTAAAGTCCAAGGTAATTAGTTTGCCTTCCTTGGTCACCAGGATCATGTAGTTTTTCTCCAGATCCAACAGACCCACATCTCCCGAGACCTTTTCAGCCTTTTTCTTTGCTTCCTTTTTCTCTTGAGCGGGCGCCGGCAAGGTGGCCAGTAAAAAAGCCGCTAAAGATCCGATAACAAGTAGGGTCTTCATCTTAACATTCTCCCGCACGCGAGTTCGTTGCGATGGTGGTGCGATTACTCGCCGCCTTTAGCGGCTCTGTATTCGATCTTCGTGGCTTGTTTCTTGTCACCACTATCCACGAATTCGACGGTCGCCGAGGCTCCCAGGCCGATATCAGCAATCTTGCTTTCAGCAGGGCTAATTTGCGTCACCTTGGTTTTTTGCGTGAAGTCCAGAGTAATCAGTTTCCCCTCTTTAGTGACCAGGATCATGTAGTTTTTCTCCAGGTCCAGCAAGCCCACGTCGCCCTTGGCTTTGATCGGCTTGGCTTTTGCCTGGGGAGCTTTTGCTGCGGTCGGAGCCGTAGACTCGGCGGCAGGCGGGGCTTTGGCTTCAGCGACCGGGGCTGGCTTAGCCGGCGCAGCGGCTTTGTCTTCCTGCACCGCACAGGAGGAAAGTGTGAAAGTAAGGTACAAGAGAGCGGTGGCGCCACCTAAGGATAGGCCTCTAATTTCCATATTCCGTACTCTCAAAGTGCGAGTAACATAAAGGTTGATATCCTTTGCTAATAGCGTGACGGGGTAAATCATCACAATACTCTATGGGTATGATTTTTTTAGCTGCGCGAACTGGTAGTAGGACTAAAGTCTTACTTAACAAAACTCGATCGATCAGACCCATTAGCGCAAGATTCAAAGCTCTAGCAAGACATTGGCTTGGATGCTGATTTCGTGTATTTTCGTTTGGTGTCTTGCTTAGTCATATGGAGGAGATGATGAATCCTATAAAGGTTGTGATAGCGGATGACCATGCGCTTTTTCGGGAAGGCCTCAAACGTATTCTTTCCCTGGAAAAAGACATCCTCGTTGTTGGAGAAGCTGTGCGGGGGGATGAATTGGTCAAAGTCTTGGAGCGATGCAGTCCGGACGTGCTTCTTTTGGATCTTAGGATGCCGAAAGGGGACGTGGTGCAGAACTTATTGGACGTTAGCGCGAGGAACCCGAGCACGAAAGTGCTGATTGTAACTGCTTTCTCCGAAGAAGAGGATATTCTGAACTGTGCGAAGGGGGGCGCACGGGGATACATTTTGAAAGGAGCGTCTTCGGCAACCCTATTGCAGGCTATTAAAAGCGTCCACCGGGGAGGAGTATGGGTGGACGAGGAGATTCCAGGAGCAGACTCGTTTGAAGAAATTGCCCGTTCGCGCACGACTCGATCCGAGGGTGCGGTATTTAATGAGTCCATTAAGAACCTGACAAAGAGGGAAGTAGAGATTTTACGGCTGGTGGCGGAAGGTCTGACTAATGAGGAAATCGGCAAAAAGGTTTTCATTAGCGAGAAGACGGTTAAGACCCATCTCACAAATATTTTTGATAAGCTGAAGGTTAACAATCGCTTCAAAGCCGCTCTGGCAATCATGAGCCAGCCCAGGGATACTAAAGAGCCCGGCGAAGAGCCTGGGAAAAAAAGTTCAAACCTGAAGAATTCTCAAATATAGCCCGCTTATGCATGGCGAAGTCTCCTTAGAAGAAATATGGATTCGCAAAAAAGAGGAGATCTTAGACTGGATAAGGCTGGGATTTTCTATTTTGACGGTCCTGATCGCCTATCTTGGTTCTGATAGGACTGTCAGATTTCCACTTCTATATGAGGTTTCACGCTACGGCTTTTGTGCGTATAGCGTGACTCTTCTTCTTTTAGTGTATCGGTCCAAAAACCTCGAACCCATAACGGGGATACTGACTACTGGCCTTGATCTTTTTTGGGTTTCGGTAATTGATTTCTCGGGAGCACCCGGGACGCCGTTCTTTGTCTATTATTTATTCCCGGTGATTACCGCGAGCTCCCGGTATGGCTTGAAAGGCAGCTTGGCCGCTGCTTGCATTGGAATTGCGACTTACGCCTCAATTCGTCTCGCGTTTGCTTCCTATCGGGGCAGCTCCTTTCAAGTTGACACTTTTGTCGTCCGCTGCATTTACCTGTTTGCCTTGGCTTACATTTTTGGGTTCCTGAGCGAATTTGAGAAACAGCAGAATCAAAAACTCATGGCTCTCAATAAGACAGTGAGCGAGGCGGCGATGCACGAAGAAAGGCGCAGGCTTACTCAAGAACTCCATGACGGGCTGCTCCAGGTGCTGGCGACGATTGGTCTTCGCTTAGAGGTCTGCCGCGTGCATTTGATCGGAAAGCCTGCCGAGCTCGTGCGTGAACTGCAACTAATGGAAAGTGCCGCGAAAGACACAATGATCGAAATCCGGCGGTTTATTTCAAATAAGGGTTCTTATCGTCTGGAAGCGGGAACACTGGTTGAAAATCTGAAAAAAGAGATGAGTTTTCTACGTGATAGTCTAGGATTGAGGTTGATTTTCGAGACGGAGCCTGAAGAGTTCGAACTTCCTGCAGAAATCGAACGCGAGATCTATCTTGTTTTTAGAGAGGGACTGCTTAATGTGGCACGCCACGCTCACGCATCGAGCGCTGAAATTCTTGTGCGCGCGGCCCATGATGAGGTTCGAGGAACTTTGACTGATGACGGGATTGGATTCAGGGCCGACGGGGGAGCAGAAGAAACGGGTTATGGATTGGCCAGCATGAAGGATCGGATCAAGAGACTCCGTGGAGAATTCTCCGTCGAATCCACGCCGGGTAAAGGAACCAAGTTGTCATTCAGGGTACCCTTAAACCGCGCGCGCGCCTGACGATGAGCACGACGCTTGAAAGCTTTCCCGGGCATGGCACTCAACAACGCAAGAAGCGTGGTCATGATTCCGATTCCGTTCATTTTGCTCCTCCATTCCTCAAAAAAAGCGTTAAGACGGCAGGGCGTATTTTCTACGACTTAAGGCCTATACTTTAAGGCTGTTATCTTGTCAAGGCGACTGCGGCTCATGAGGAAAGGACGGCATCGGGAAGCGAGCGGCTCAGAAGGCTTACTTATGATGAGGGGATAACGGTCAGAATCACAAAGCGCGCGCGCCGGTTTTTTCGGCGACATTCCTCGGCCTCTTCCAGGCATGCCGGTGCCTCTTCGCCATAGCTTACCATCTTCAGCCGGTCTGGATTGACGCCGAGGGTGACAAGGTATTCCTTGGCGGTCTCCGCGCGCTTGGAACCCAAAGCCAGGTTGTATTCGCTTGAACCCCAATCGTCCGTGTGT
>JBOHVR010000448.1:0-10657 GCA_050735755.1 Binatia bacterium | reverse complement strand
CAGCAGGCCCAGCGCCGCGATCGTGCGGGAAACCGAAGAGCTGGTGCGGCGGGGGGTGAAAGAAGTCATGTTGTTGGGACAAAACGTGAATTCGTACGGCAACACGAGCGCTAACGAGCTGACGTTTCCCGAGTTGCTAGCCAGGATCAATGACATTGATGGGCTGGCGCGCATCCGCTTTACCACTTCTCATCCGCAAGATCTGTCACCCGGCTTGATCGAAGCATTCGCGCGTCTGGACAAGCTCTGCGAGCATCTTCATCTTCCCGTGCAGTCCGGCTCCGACACAGTTCTCCAGCGCATGCGCCGCGGCTATCGGCTCGCCGAATATCGGGACCGGATCAATCGTCTGCGCGACTGTTGCCCCGATATAGCCGTCACAACCGATATCATTGTGGGATTTCCGGGCGAAACCGAACCGGAATTTGACCAGACGCTAGAAATGCTCTATCAATTGCAGTATGATGACCTCTACGCTTTCGTCTACTCACCGCGACCGCAGACGGTAGCAGCGAAGATCTACGAAGATGATGTGCCCGAAGAGGTCAAGAAGCATCGCCTTCTCGAAGTGCTGAAATTCCAGGATGGGATATCCCTGCTGAAAAACACTGCAGCCACAGGTTCCATTGAAGAGATCCTGATCGAGGGCAAAGCGAAATTGAAAAAGGGACAGCTGATGGGACGCACACGAAAGAACAAGGTGGTCAATCTTTTCGGCGCTGAAGGGCAGTTGGGACAGATGGTCCGGGTTCGCATTACCGGCGCCACTCCCAATTCCCTCACCGGCGAGTGGCTGGACAGTCATCGCGACTCTCTGTATTCTTAGCTTAGGGGGTTGATATGATTAAAAAGGAGAACTCGATTCAGATGACCGTGGGCGGACTCACGTTGGATCCGGTTACAAAGACGCCCATCGTCATTCTCAAGGACGGTGAGAACAAATTGAACCTCCCCATCTGGATCGGCCTCCTCGAAGCGACCGCGATGGCGACCGAACTTGAGGGCATCAAGATGGCGCGACCGATGACTCATGATCTCCTAAAGAGCATTCTCGCGGAGTTGGGCGGGGCTGTGGAGGCGGTCGAGATTACCGAGCTTAAAGACAATACTTACTATGCCTTGATTTATCTTAACGCGGCGGGCCGGCAAATGTCGATCGATTCCCGGCCCAGTGATGCAATTGCGCTCGCGCTTAGGACCAAGAGTCCCATTTACGTAGCCAAGGAAGTCCTCGAGGCGTCTAGCATTCTCCAACAGTCTGAGGAAGCCAAGGAAGGTGGAGTTTCCAACGTGTCCAACGTCTCCAAAGAGAAATGGGCGGAGATTTTGGAGAAGATGTCCCCGGAAGATTTCAAATACAAGATGTAGAGCCGGCTCTCGCATCATCCCGCGCCTGATATCCTCTCCCCGAATACAATAATGCCGCGTCCTTCCACGAGGATCACTCGGAAGAATATTCGCCAGCCGGATCAGTTCCTGATTCTTACCGGCCAGGTCCTTGAATTCATCGAAAAGCACAAAACTCTGTGCCTCTTGAGCCTGGCGGGAATTCTGCTGCTCGGATTGGCGGCGGCCGGGTGGTCTGTCTATCGCGCGCGGCAAGACCAGCTTGCGATGGCCGACTTTAATAAAGCCTTGGCGCTTTTCCGGAGTGGCAAATTCCGTGAGGCCTTGAGCGGTTTTGAGAACGCCCATGCCTATCATTCCTCTGCGTTGAGCGGGTATGCGCTCTTGTACCAAGCCAACAGCCAGCTCGAGCTCAAAGAGACCGAGAACGCGGTCAAAACACTCGAAAGGCTGGTCGCGCAGGAGAGAAAGCCGACGCTCTTGCGGCAACTCGCGCTCTTGAATCTCGGCCACGCGCAGGAAAGTCGCAGCCATTGGAAAGAGGCTGCGCAGAGTTACGGAGAGGCAGAGAAAATCGACGGCCCCTATAAGGAAGCCGCGATACTCAACAAGGCAAGATGCGCGACTGAAGCAAAAGACTATGCACAGGCGCTGGAATCGTACCGAAGCTATCTAAAAACATATCCAAATTCATCGCGGAGCGCCGAAGTTTCGCTCAGGGTCCAAAAGCTTGAGGCTAAATAAAGCCCAACGGATGTAACGTCTGATAAGATATATTATGTAAACTTTTATTTATGTAACTAGTTTTCATCCCGGTTTTCGGCGTCGAGCCCTCTCCTCGGCCGTCTTTACGGCAAAAAGTCGGGTTCTGAGCTTCTGGTCCCGCTTAAGGTAAATCCAGCCTCTGTTCGGGTCTGCCACGAGATGGTAAATGCCTTTTTCTTTTAGCGGTGCGGCGCTCATTTCGCCACAGGTCGTGCGGTCGGCGTTTTCGATCCACTCCTTATGCAAGGTACAATTGCCCTGCAGCTCGTTTCTCGACTCCGGGTGGATCTGGAAGTGCAGGCAATAGGTGCAGAGGTTTTCCTGCTCGCGCTTTGATATGCGATAACCCATTGCTTTTCTATAAGATAAGATGGCTGACCGTCTCTCGCTAGAAGTACCGCCAAAGCCACCACTTTTCAAATCCGATTTTCGACCAATAGATCCACCGCGCGGGACCCCAGGTCCGCGCGTCGGTGGCGCCGAATGGCGGCCAGCCTTGCGGGTAGATTGTTCGGTTCGCCGCGGCGCGACCCGCGCCGTAAGCAAGCAGTCATATCGTGTGAAGCCGGATTGGAACCGGCCTGCCCCGCTTGCGGATCTTAACGGTTAAATTATGGGCGAGGATATCCGCCTCCTGATGCGCCACGCCTCCGGCCTTGGAAGCCGGCATATCCGCGCAGTCGCCGATGGCATAGACGTTTTCCCACTTCGTTTCCATCGTGTCATAGTCCACCCGGACGCCCAGCTCGGTGTCCGCGAGACCGCTTTCCTGCAAAACCTGCGCGGGCCGATGGGGCGGTATCATGAACAGCAGGTCGTACGACAGTTTGTATCCGTAAAGGCCGGTCACGGTCTTCGCTTCCGGATCTATCGAATGAACGATGAACTCGTAATGTTGGCGGATATTTCTTCTCTTGCTCTCCGCGTCCATCCAGACGACCGGTTCATGAGCTTCACCGGTGGGCTCTGGATCACGCGTGAAATATTCGATCGTGACACGGTCGCGGATTCCCTTCTGGCGAAAATAAGTGTCCAACATCCATTGAGCTTCGTAAGGCGCTGGCGGGCACCGATACGGACCGAGCGGCACACCCAACAGAATACGACCCCCCTGAAACTTTTCTAAAGCTTGGCGCAACTTTACAGCCGCCTCCATCTCCCATGCGTGATGCGCGCCTTGTGAAAAACCCGGGACCAGGTCTGGCCGCGTCTGCAGACCCAGCGAAACAATCAAGTAGTCGTAGGAAACTTTCGACGATCTCAGGCAAACTTCCTGCCGCGCCGGATCAATGCCGATGATTTCCTCTTCGACAAAGCGGACATTCCGTTTCTGGAGGCTTTCCAGACCACGTATAATGTCTTCCGGCTGCCGCTCTCCCACCATGAGGAACAGAAACGCGGGCATGAACACATGATACGGGCGCCGGTCGATGAGAATGACTTCATGTTCGGCGCCGAGCGCGCGGCCGAGCTTGGTCGCCGCCACGACTCCCCCACACCCTCCGCCTAGAACGACAACTCGTTTACGACCGTTTGAAGTCATCGGGTGAAGACTTTGCAAACTTCTGCCGCGATCTTAGCGTTAAGCCGCGCAGATTTCGCAGGCGTTGCTCGCGCCATAACTTTTGCTCGGTTCTGCCGTCGCCGGTGAGTTCGCGTTCGAACCCCGAGGTCCAGGAAAGAAACAGAAGTAATAGGCGGTCGGAGAGTTCCTTTAATTCTTCCAGGAACCAGGCGCGAAACGCGGGAATGAACAACAGCACGCCTAGGATAAATAAAAAAACGAGAAGAATTTTCAGCATAAATGACTAGCCGGCCTGGAGTAGCTCGGCTTCCCTTCATCCTACCGCCGAATACTCCTAGTCGCGTGGAGCTAACGCAGGAATGTGTCCTCCTGAGCCAACGTGAGAGCGGCGTCCGTGAGAGAAGCCGGGGTTGGCCCGGTTTCTCCGATCAGGCCAACCTGACGAAGGAATTGTCCGATCTGAGCATGATCGCGCGGGCTGACCGGAGAATAAGGGCGCGATGGTTCGCCGATATCAACGCCGAAATGTTTCAGCGCCGACTTCATCACCGGAGGCAAGCCGTAAGCAGCCCACTTGCCGGGAAACAGCGCAAAACAGCGCTGCCAGAAGCGCGCTTGCTCGAGATCGCCGGCGCGAAAAGCCTTAACCACCTGAGCCCCGATGCGGGTTCCCGGCGGCGGCATAGTCGCTCCCGAGCCGCCCATCATCAATGTCGCCAGAAGCGGCTGCATCGTGGTGAAGTAATAGCCTTTTCCCGCCAGATCGATCTGCTCAATGAGCCGCGAAATCTTGGTGATGTCACGCGAGCTTTCCTTAAAGTAACGGACGTTACTGATCTCGCTGATTTTGACGAAGGCATCGTTGGGAGGATCCGCGCCCGGCCCCGGATTATGGTACACGACGATGGGAATAGGGCTGGCAGAGGCGACCTGGATAAAAAATTCCATGAGCTCGGCAATCGTCGGCTGCCCTCCCCACGGTCGGAGCGGCATCAGCACCTGAGCCATGTCGCCGCCAACCGTGGCGGCATATTCGGCAAGCTCGATGACCTCGCGCGGAGAAGGACTGGAGCAACCTAAAAGAACTGGAATCCGCTTGTCCACCATCTCGGTTCCGATGCGCAGGAGTTCTTTACGCTCTTCGTGGGCAAGCATCGTGTATTCCGCCGCTTCCACGGCCGCGATGGAGATCGCGTCGCAGTCCGCCACGATAAAATCGATTTCCCGTTTCAATGCGTCGTAATTGACGTGCTCGTCTTCTCCGAACGGCGTGAGGCACGCGCCGATGATTCCTTTGATCGGTTTCGCCAGCGGCATAAAATTTTCAGCCCAGAACCTCGGCGATGATCCGAGCGTGGCCGGCATCACTTCCTTTGACGCGCAACGGGAGAGCGAGAATTCGGGTTTTCTTACCGACGATTTTGCCAAGGTTCGCCACGTTCTCCGCGATCAAGACTTCGTTTCCCAGCAAGGTTCGGTGCACCGGAAAATCAAAGCCCTTCGGCCTGAGCGGTGTCGGCAGATCAACCGTAATGCAGTCGATGCCAAAGAGTTTCACACCCTTGTCAACGATCCAGCGGGCCGCATCCACAGAAAGGTAAGGGTGAAGGTTGTAGTCGCTACTCTCGAACTTTTCATCCCAGCCGGTGTGGAGCATGACAATGTCCCCGCGGTTGACGGAGACTCCCGAACCGTCCAGATCCTTCGCGGTCACTTCCTCCCCTCCCCTCTTCCGCACTGAAATCACGGCCCCAGGTCCCACAAACGCATCCAACGGCAGTTCTTCAATCGTCTTCCCATTCGGCACAATGTGCACAGGAGCGTCCACGTGGGTCCCGGCATGGCACGGTAGAGAAATCTCCGTGACGTTCAGCGGGTGGCCTTTGTCGAGGCTAAAAAACCTCTGGATATGCACTTCCGGCAAAACAGGAATTTTCGGCATGCCGTCATAAATCACGCGTGATAGGTCGACCATTTCCATATTCACAGTCTCCTTGAACTACTTCCCATTGCGCCACGAAGCATACAGCGGATCGCAATCGACAAAAGCGCGCTTAATACCGTCAAAAGCAAGCCAAAATTGATTTAAAGTCTTTTCCACGGCTTGGCGCACCTGCTCTTGCTGCACGTCGGTCACCGCGTATCGCTCCACCGCCAGCGGCCCCACTTTCATGTGCTCTTCATCCACGCCCATGTGCAGGGTCCAGTACCGGATGTCGTCCGAGTTCCTGTCAAAGCCGTAGTGTTGGACTAAGCCGTTCACGATTCTCGTCATGCGCTCGCCCGCGGTGCCTTCCAAGCAAAACCCCTGGCAGGCGTAGAGTTCGAGCCAGGATCGCTGATACATGAGAATTTCACGCCAATCTAAAAAAGCCTCGGTTTCCGGCAGCGGCTTTACCGCATCGAGTTCCTCTTTGCTATATCCGCAAGCTTTGGCGAAGCGCACGAAAAGCCCTTTGTGACTGTCGGTGCCGGTGATTTCTCCGGTGCCTTCCTCAACCACGTTCTCGATCCACATCTTTTCCAGCTCGGGATCATCCGGACACCGCGCCAGCATGGCGGCGATCGGTTTTGGGAACGGTTTAGGAAAGAAAAGATAAAACTGGCCGACGAATCCTTTGAGCGCTGCGCGGTCCAGGAGGCCTCTCTCGATCATCTCGATCACCGGATGGTCCTTTGAGTGCTTGCGGCGAACCATTGCGGAAATCTCCGCGACGAAGGCAGCTCCTGAAGCCGGCATAGTTAGTTCCTTTCGATAGTTGGGCGCGCGCGGCGCTCGTACATTGGTACATTACCCAATAGCGCATTCGAAAAACCAAGGCAAAGGGTCCAGGGGCGCAAATGCGCTCGGCTACAGAGCATAGAACTTGCTCGGATTGTCATCGGTAATCTTTTTCACCACTGACTGCGGGATGTCTCCCGCGTCAGCGCGCTGTTGCAGCCGGTGCACGAAGCTCATCTCCTGAGCGGGATCGCTGTGGCTGTAGTCGGATCCCAAGAGCAGATTGTCCTGGCCGGCATACTTGATGAGATAACGCAGATCCTCGTCCACCTGGCAGGTAATATACATGCGATTCTGATTTAGCAGGTTTTCGGAAACATCGAGGGAGTGTTGGTCCGCGGCGCGGAGCACGCTCGCGGGTCGCTCGCGATTCTTGGCTAGATGCCGGCGCAAATTATGAACCACGAACGGCACCCAAGAAGCGGCCGCCTCGATGAAGCCAAATCGGAGCCCGGGGAAGCGCGCCGGCACTCCCTGGAGAAGCAGCGATTGAAAAGCGTGCACGACCGGAAGCGTGATCCGATAGAAGCCGCCGAACGGGAACTCGCGCGCCGGACTAGAATCCGGAACACCGGAACCGGTATGAAAACAGATCGGCAAGTCGAGCCGCTCCGCCTCCTCGTAAAGCGGGAAAAAGTAGGGATCCACGGACCAGAAGCCAGCCTCTCGGTCGCCCTTCTTCAGCACACCGCAAGCTCCGTGGTCCTTGGCGAACCGCAATTCCTCTAACGCCTTGTCCATTGTTCTCAAAGGCGGCAGCATAACCCAGCGGAGTCTCCCTCCGGACTGCGCCCATCTGTCGGCGAGCCAGCGGTTGTAACTCCGCCGCAGGGCAAGGGCCACTTCGGACCGTTCCGTAACTTCCACCAAAGAAAGCGTGGGATACATCACCTGAACGTCCACGCCCATTCGATCCATATCGCGCAGACGGGCGGGTACATCGATGAGCTCCCGGGTTTGCACCGTGGTCTTCGTTTGCTCGTCACTGCGGACAAAACGCAGGTGACGTTTGCCATCGATGACCCAGTAACGCATTGGAGGCCGCGAGGGATCCTGGTCTTTGGGGTAAGCGGTCTCGGGCCTGAACTCCCCTTCGTCCTTCTGCAAATATGCCCAAGTATCTTCCGTCTCATCCGCGTGTGTATCTGCATCGACTATTGGCATGCTTATGCTTCCCCTTTTTTGATGACGCCTTTGCCAGGCAATATTTCACCGCGCCGGACCGTCCAGCGCGCAACAATCCGCTGAGTACCAACCAGCTCTCCGCCAACGGAATCACGCAACTTTACCGGCTCGTTCGATAACTCCAGCACCGAGATATCCGCTTCCGCGCCGGGAGCGAGATTGCCCAACCGATCTTCCCACCCCATAATCCGAGCAGGATTGATCGTGCAGGCCCCGATCACCCGATCGAAGCTCATGCCCAGGGTCAGAAACTTCGTCAGCGTCGTAGGCAGATCGACAATAGGATTCGACTGCCCGATGCGACCGTGAAGGTCAGAGCTGATGGTATCCGGCACAAGTCCATCGCCCATCGCCCTTCGCACCAAATTGAAATCGAAATGACCGTTGGCGTGGCCGACATCGAACAAGACGCCGCGCTCGCGCGCATCGCGGACGGGCTTGCGCAGGTGGCCCGTCTCGTCCAAGATTGTCGGCTGTTTCGGCGTGTAACAATGAGTCACGATGTCGCCGGGCCGCAGCGTGTCGACGATCTCTTCGATTGAGATGCCGGTTTCGCCGATATGGACCATCACCGGCGAGCGCGACGCTTCGCCGGCTTGAATCGCCAGACGCAATGCCTCACGGCCATGATCTCCCACGGATCCGCGGTGGAGCCGCACTTTGATCCCCACAGCAACGCCGGGGTGTTCTTTCACGACTTGCGCGGCCCCCTCGGGATCGGCGAAACGGAGATCCTTTAGTTCTCCCGGCGAGTGCAGCACGCCGTGCTGGGCGAGGCAGACAAAGGCCAGCATGCGCGTGCTTGCTTGGCGAGCAATGAAACGTTCGAACCCAAGAAAATTGACCGGGCCGGACGAACCGGCGTCGACGGCGGTTGTTACGCCGCTGGCTATACAGATTGGGTCTGCATCAAAACCGTAGGGATTAACACCGTCGTAGCTGTGAAGGTGAAAGTCGATCAGACCCGGCGTGACGTAGCAACCCCTCGCATCCACCACCCGGTGCGCGTGATCTCCCGACAGCCCCTCCTGAATCACGGTCACGCACCCGTCGACTATGCCTACATCCAGCTTTTCGCACCGTCCCGACGCCGGGTCCAGCACCGTCCCGCCGAGCAACACCAAGTCGAACGCCTCATTCATAAGCAGTGGTTATGCTGGACGCCAAGGTGGCTTCTAGTCTGATGCGAGACCGTAGAAGCGCGCGGGATTCGCGCAAAGAATTTTGTCGACCACTTTAGGATCCAGCTCACCCTTTTCTTTGAGTCGTCTCAAGGCCAGCAGCTCGCTGGCGTTGTCCGCATGGCCATAGTCGGAACCGATCATGAGACTGTCCTCGCCAGAGTACTTGAGCACGTAGGGCAGATCATCATCCGTCTGGCAGGCGACAAACAACTGCCCCGTGCACAGCAGGTCGGGTCGTGCTTCTTTGCCGAGAAACTTCGGCAGCCGGAGATTCAAGTCGTGTATCAAATAAGGCACCCACTGAGCGGCGACTTCAATGGCGCCGATGCGCAGTCGCGGAAATCGCTCCGGAATGCCTTTCATGATCATGGCGTGAAAGGCGCCGATCACGACGAGCTTGGCGGTACGAAACGTATCATCGGCGCCAAAAGCTTCGACGACGGAAAAACTGCCCACGCCCGAGTGAATTCCAATCGGCATATCAAGGCGCCTGGCCTCATCATACAGCGGAAAAAAATACGGATCATGCAGCGGCCCTCGCGGTTCCATCCCTCTCACGAATACCGCGCAAGCGCCGTGGCCATGCGCCCAGCGTAGCTCGTCCAACGCCTTGTCCATCGTCAGCAGAGGGAGCTGGACGGCCCAACGCAACCTCCCCTTTCCTTGCGCCCAAATATCGGCCAGCCAGCGGTTGTACGAGCGGCACAGCGCGAATTCAACTTCGGCGCGATCCGTGACGGGACGTAGAAATAGCGTCGGATACAATACCTGCACGTCCGTTCCGATCTCATCCATGTGCCGCAGGCGCGCTTCGATGTCGGCCATCTCGCGTGCGTCTTTGGGAGTTTCTTTGCCGATGTTGTCCCGACCGCCGACCAGCCGCCCGTCGATAATCCAGAAGTTCCGGGTCTTACCTGAAGGCATGTCAACGGTAATCGGCACCGGACGGTAACGGCGATCGTTACCTTCCAGATAATCCCACGTGCGCTCGGTTTCGATCACATGTGCGTCGGCATCAATGGTTAACACTCGCACACCTCCCGGGAGATCAGGCGGTTGGGATCTTGAACGCATCCTGATCGCTCTTTTGAATCAGAGAGTAGTGGATCGATTGCTGCTATGTCAACCTCGGTGCGCGCTCTTGAGCGCCCCTGGTTTTCCCAAAGCAGTCGTTAACTATCGCTGAAAAAGATTTGCAATTGAAATCCAACTGGGGTTCGGCGTGGTAGAACTAACTACTCGAGCGACACAAAGTTCCTTCTGGGGAGCCATTGAATAGCCGTCGGTCCGGGGGCGCTTAGGCGTGGCGCCGAGACAGCGTACACCGTTACTTGTGCCATGCCTCGCGGGCCGCGCTATTTGAGTTGACGCCGGCGATGCGCCGCCCGCAAGGCACAGTTTGATGCTCGTCGCTATCTTGGTCTAGGGTTGCCGCTGATTGTCGTCGTTGATCTGACCGCGGATCTCGCCGGACGGAAAGATTGAGTTGTGGACGTTTACATACGTCACGCCCGCGCGGATCGCACGCACGAACTCATCGAACTCTCCCGGCTCAATTCCCTGCGCCGCCGGACCCACGACATCGCTCGTGGCGATCGTCCCGGTCACAACCGCTTCGGTGGTTGTTCCCTCCGGGCAATCCGGCTTTCCTCCGCCGCCACACAGAAACGCGGAGACGCCACCTGACGTGAAGCGATTCCCAAAGTGGATGTGCGCCACGGTGGCCGGCGCGGAGAGTCCGCTATATGTCAGCTCGAACGAGATAGTTGCTGCACTCTCGTTGATCGAGGCTGAGAACGATCCGGTCCCGGACGAGGAAACACCCCCAGGTGTGGCAGACGAGGTTTCCTGGTACCCGGTAAGCTCGTC
>JBOHVR010000447.1:0-4214 GCA_050735755.1 Binatia bacterium | reverse complement strand
GCCATTGGCTTCATTGTGCTTTTCGTTGTAGCTCACGAGGTCGTGAAGATTGAAGCCGTCATGACACGTGATGAAATTGATGCTGGCGTAGGGTTTGCGCCCGTCATCTTGATAAAGGTCGCTGCTGCCGGCGAGCCGCGTTGCAAACTCCGATAGGGTCCCGCCATCGCCCTTCCAGAAACGCCGCACTGTATCCCGGTACTTGCCGTTCCACTCGCTCCATAACACCGGGAAATTGCCGACCTGATAGCCGCCCGTTCCCACGTCCCACGGCTCGGCGATCAATTTAACCTGGGATAAAATGGGATCTTGATGAATGATGTCAAAGAATGCGCCCAGGCGATCGACTTCATATAGCTCGCGCGCAAGCGTGCTGGCCAAGTCAAAGCGGAAGCCATCGACGTGCATGTCAGCGACCCAATAGCGAAGGCTGTCCATAATGAGCTGCAGCACGCGCGGGTGCCTGACGTTCAGCGAATTGCCGCAGCCGGTGTAATCCATATAATAGCGGGCGTCTTCCGGCGACACTTTGTAGTAAGCGGAGTTATCAATGCCACGCATGGACAGAGTGGGTCCCATGTGGCTGCCTTCCGCCGTGTGGTTGTAGACCACGTCCAGAATCACCTCGATTCCGGCCGCATGGAATGCAGCGACCATCATTTTAAACTGCTGTACGGCGTCCTGAGGAATATGGCGCGCGCAATAGCGGCTTTCCGGCGCGAAATAGCCGAGGCTGTTGTAGCCCCAGTAGTTGGTGAGTCCCCGCTCCACCAGGTGCCGGTCGTTCAAAAAGTGGTGCACGGGCAACAATTCTACGGCTGTTACACCCAACTTGATCAGATGGTCGATGACGAATTCGGAGGCCAGGCCGGCATAGGTTCCGCGCAGTTGATCCGGGACCTTCGGATCGAGCTGAGTAAAGCCTTTTACATGCAGTTCGTAGATGATCGTTTTATGCCACGCGGTGCGCGGCCGCCGGTCGTCTCCCCACGTAAATGCAGGATCAATAACAACGGCGAGCGGCGCATACGCCGCGTTATCGCGTTCGTCAAAGGAGAGGTCTCCCTCCGGATCACCCACGCGGTAGGCAAATAGCTCGTCGGCCCAGCGCACGTGGCGCCCGACCGATTTTGCGTAAGGGTCAAGAACGATCTTGTTCGGGTTAAACCGATGGCCTTGAGCCGGCTCGTAAGGACCGTGGACGCGATAACCGTACAGCTGCCCGGGGAGAATTTCGGGTAGGTACGCATGCCATACCTGATCGGTCTGTTCCGCGATTGTAAGCCGGTGCGCTTCCTTGTCTGCGTCAGGTGAGTCGAACAGGCAGAGTTCTACCTTTGTGGCATGCTCAGAAAAAAGCGCGAAGTTAATGCCCTTTCCGTCCCATGTGGCGCCCAACGGATACGGACTCCCTGGCCAGACCCGCATAGCAGATGTTCCTTTCACAGCCCAACAATTTTGGCAGCAGCGATTGGGTCGTAACTCTGCGAGCAATCGTTATGCCACAGGCGTCCCATCACGGAGCAAAACTTCAGTTCCATTACCGCTTGAGCTCAGAGGTAACCGGCATTATCAGAGAAAATCGAATAGCCGATTTGATACCAATAATGAGACACTAGCTCTTTCAATTGTCCCATACCGGCGACGTCGAAGGGAGCACGAAAGGTGCGCCTAAGCCTCGTGTTCACGATTAAAGATAAGCCCGTTTGTCAGCCATTGCTCGCAGGCTTAACAGCAGAAAACTCGACGCCCGCCGTGATCTGCCGCCTATGGATTGCATTGGATCTCTTGGCCAGCAAATCGTCTACCTGATAAGGCTTCATGACTACACCGCTCACTTCCCGTTGTGCCATTTGTGATTCAATTTCCGGCGACAGGTAGCCGGTGGCAACAATTGCCCGCACCCCGGGCTGCTCCTGTTTCATCTTCTGAAAGGCTTGCCAGCCGTTGATCTTCGGTAGTCCAAGGTCGAGAACCACGACTGCGATCTCATCCTTGTGACGGAGATACATCTCGACGGCCTCAGCCCCGTCCGCGGCTACGAGGACTCGATATCCCTCGCTCTCAAGAAAGTTTTTCATCACGCGCAGCTGCCGCGCCTCATCGTCAACAAAAAGAATCGTCTCGCCGGCGCCCAAACACTCGCCGGCCGCCTCCTCATAAGCCTGCTGCCGCACGTCGTCAACCGCAGCCTTCTCCTTCGGTAGAGGCAAATAGATACAGACGGTGGTTCCTGCCCCTGGCTGGCTCGCCACGCTCACAAACCCGCCGTGGTTTCTAATAATGCCGTAAGCCACGGAAAGACCGAGCCCGGTTCCCCGCCCCGGTTCTTTTGTTGTAAAAAACGGCTCGAAGAGGCGCTTCTTTGTGATATCATCCATTCCCAAGCCGGTGTCGGCAACGCTGATCCATGCGTATTGTTGCTCTATGGCATCCTGGAAACGGCCGCGCAGCTCAGCACCGGTTATGGTTCCGGTCGCGAGCCGCAGCTCGCCGCCGTTCGGCATGGCGTCACGCGCGTTGACGCATAGATTTAGCAAAACCTGATTGATCTGGTTCGGATCCGCCATAATCAACGGAACCTCCCTGTCTAAGAGTGAAGAAACAGCAATCGTCTTGGGGAAAGTTTCGGTCACGAGAATTTGCAGCCTTTCGATGACGGTATGGACGCGAACCAGCTCAAATTTCATCGCAGTTTTATGGCCCGTCGCCAGGAGCTGCTGAACCACGGCCGCTCCCCGCTTTACCGTGTCTTGGATGACTTCCATGCTCTCCAGAAGCTTCACCGGGTTACCGGCATTGCTTTGAGCTACTTTGGCATAGCTCGAAATCAGGTTCAGAATATTATTGAAGTCGTGAGCAATGCCGCTCGCGAGCGTCCCGATGCTTTCCATCTTTTGGGCTTGCAGAAGCTGCTCGTTCAGCTTTTCTCTTTGGGCGATTGCATCGACAAGCTCAGCCGTTCTCCGCGACACGCGTTCTTCCAGCTCGGCGTTAAGTGTCTTCAGCGCGTTGTTGACCTGCGCTCTTTCGCTGGCAAGGGCAACGTACCGGGATAGGATTCGGATAAACACCAGCTCGTCGTCGTCGAAGCGCGCGCGAGCGCGGCTGCCGAAAGAAAGCGTGCCCAGTACACGATCGCCGCTTATCAGCGGATTACAGACGTATGCCTGGATACCAAAGCTGCGCACCAGCGCGGCTTTATCGTAATCCGAATTCTGTATATCCAGAGCCACAATGGGCGTGCGTGTTTGCGCCACCGTGCGGCAGATGCCTTCGCCAGACTCCAGCCTCTGGATCTCTTTTGCAGTTTCGTCAGACACGCCGGCGTAAGAATGAAGCGCGAGCGCATCTCCTTCGGGGTTGACCATATAGTTGAAATAGACATCCACCGCAAGGTGCGCCGCGATTTTAGGAAACAGCTCGCGAACGATGCGCTCGGGATCCCGAGACGAGAGCAAGTGCTCCAACGCCTCTGAGAGCAGATCCTGACGCAGCGTCTTCGCCCTGAGCGCGCGCTCCGCCCGCTTGCGATCCGTGATGTCCCGCGACACGTTCAAAGCGCCAATCACGCGCCCCTCAGCGTCCTTGATCGGCGACACGGTCAACGAGATATTGATCTGCCGGCCGTCCTTGGCCTGCCGCACGGTTTCGAAGTGAGCGACTCTCTCGCCCCGCCGAAGACGAGCGAGCACCCTATCCTCCTCCGCTCGTCGTTCTTCGGGAAGAATAAAAGAGATATGCTGTCCCACGGCCTCCGCGGCCGTGTAGCCGAAGACCCTTTCGGCGCCTCGGTTCCAGGACGTAATGATGCCCTCCAGCGTTTTGGTGACGATGGCGTCATCGGATGAGTCGACGATCGCCGCCAGCCGCTCTCCCATCTCTTTCGCTCGCTGAAGTTCAGTAATGTCTATAGGCGACATTGTACTCCTCGATGTCCTGATCCTGTCTGATCGTCGGCTTTTTTAAAGGGGTCCGGGCGGCGCCGAGTAAGGGTGCTCCTGGAGAGTGCCGCCAATCACGAAAAATCGCAGCAACGCGAACGAGCTTGATTATCACGTCGCTCCTTTTCTGCTCGGCTATACTGCTTCCTTTTGTCGCGGAACTAGTAAATCTCCGCCGCCTCGATCACTGGCGCCGTTCGCCGGCGCGCCGGCGCCGGAGATGAGTTGGCCAAGATTGCCTATCTGATCGTGCGTCTGCAGTAAACTCGT
>JBOHVR010000446.1:0-5056 GCA_050735755.1 Binatia bacterium | reverse complement strand
GGCCAGAACATTGTCCGGTGTATTGAGCGCCGTCACAAACAGGCCGATCTCTTTCACGGTCCCCGTCAGTCCCGCCACGGTAACGAAGTCGCCTACTTTGATGGGTCGAAGAACGATCATGAACGCTCCGGCGGCGAAATTCGCCAGCAGACCGCTCCAGGCTAATCCAATTGCGACGCCGGCCGCCGCCATGATAGCCGCAAAGGTGGTGGTCTCGACGCCGAAGTAACCCAGAATCGCAACAACCAAAATGACGTTGAGGGTTACCGAAATGACGGTGCCGAGGTAGCGTAAGACCGTCGGATCCACGCGCTGCTTTTCCAGAGATGCCGCAACCAAACGCACGGCTAGGCCGATCAGATAACGGCCCACGACCCAGATAACGATTGCACCGACGGCCTTAAGCCCGAATGCAATGCCGATCGTGGTTACCGTTTGTATGATTTGGTCTATGTCCATATTCTCCTCCTAGGGTAATGGAGTTTATTTCTTGGTTACTAAGTGTTTTGCTCTTGAGGACATGACGCGGCCGGATCGGAGCCCTTGGCCTTCAGCGCTTCTATCCTGGCTCGCCCTTCGCCGGCTCGACAAGAAAATAGCGGAGGAACCACGGCGCTGGCCCCCAGCGGGACCGCCAAACACACGTTACCCCTTCGGCTGGGCTGGGAATTTGTTGCCCGGCCCTTTTTCTGGTTGAGTTAGCTCATCACCTTCACTGAATGTTCGCAACCCATTACTTCCCGGTCAGTGCGGACTGCACTTTTTTCAGGGTTTCAAGGTTTTTTTGTAGACCGTTGACATGATCCTGCATCTCAACGATCGAGGAACCGAGTTGGGTGACCGAACCGAGGGCGCCGCCCCCTTTGCCGGCCTGCTCCAGCAGCCCTCCTATCTGGGCGTCAGCCTGTCGTTGGTTCACCGATCCGCAAAAATAACCCAGAGCAAAAACCGCCACGAGCATGCCCGTCATTAGACTGCGGGAAATCGTCGTCTTCACCATAATCCCTCCTGTGTTTGAAATACAAAATGAAATGGTAGGAAATTTGTTTTTGAGCTACAGTCCCCCGGGAACTCAAAATGCCCCGACAGCCCGTGCTCACCGGCCTTGAGAGGCGAAAGCGCCCACGGAAGAGGCAAGCTGGTCGCGCATCCCCATTTGAAGGCTGAATATCCGATAATTCGTTCTTATGTCAATCCCCGGGATTGTTTTTGCAGCCAGGCATGGTTCCCTCCACAAGCTCCCGCAACCGGCCCGTCGGCAACGGCCCGGTTCGATTTATGTTTGCATGAAAAATAATCGCTTGACGCTGACCGCTCTTTTTCGATATTAGCCGCACGAGAGTTCAGAATTCAAAGGAGGAAAGCATGTTTGGCCTATTGATGACGATTATCATCGGATTCATCGTCGGCGTGATTGCGAAACTGATCATGCCTGGCAAGGAAAACATGGGATTCATCGTGACGACCTTGCTCGGTGTTGCCGGTTCGCTTGTCGCGACTTATGCCGGTCAGGCGGTTGGATGGTATGAGGCCGGCGAGGGAGCTGGTTGGATCGGTTCGATCGTCGGGGCATTTCTCTTGTTGTGGATTTACCAGAAGGTCAAGTCCCGTAGCGCAGCGGCGTGAGCGTACTCCGCTCTTCGTCCTTGTGGCGCTAAACGCCACCTCGCGCCAGTGTGATCCGTTTGGCTTCCCTTCTTCTCGCCCTGGCATTTCAACAGTTTTCTCAGTGGGAGGAAAGAAAGATGCCCGATTTACAACTTACATTGGCCATGAGTCGCTATGACCGGATCCTGCCGCTCGGTACCGGGCAGGTCAAACCTCAAGGGATTGCCATCGAGTATGTGGGTTTCCCCGGCGGCGTGGGAGTATTTTACGAGCAACACAAGTTTAACCTGTACGACATTTCAGAGATGTCCTTTGCCACCTTTATTGCTGCTCGGGCGCGCGGCTGGGGCTATCAGTTGCTTCCTATTTTTCATAACAGAAATTTCAAACACGCTAGAGATATCCTGGTGCGCGCGGAGTCCGACATCCGCGGCCCTCAGGATTTGAAGGGCAAAACAATAGGCTGCCCCGAGTATCATCAAAGCGCGGCGGTTTGGGCCCGCGGCATCCTTCAGCACGAATTTGGAATTAAGCCCGAGGATATGGTGTGGTATCAGGACAGGCCCCCCGAATTCAGTCACAACTTTGTCGGCGCTAGCAAAGATGTGAACGTAAGGTTTAAATACGCTCGCCAGGGTCTCGAGCAGATGCTCATCGACAAAGAACTGGACGCATGTCTGACCTCGCCTGGAACCTACAGGATCGACCGGCCAAAAATTCATCCGGATTTAACTACGCACCCGCTGGTAAAAATGCGCACGCTTTTTCCGGATCCGAAAACAGAATCGGTTCGATATTTTAAAAAAACCGGGATATTCCCCCCGCATCATGTGACCGTGGTCAGAGAAAGCATCGTACAGAAGCACCCGTGGGTGGCGACGAGCCTGTTGGATGCGTTTGAGAAATCCAAAAAAATCGCCATGGAGGGTTTTTATCGCCGGCCGCCATCTCTCCTGATGTTTGGCCCCGAGTTGCTCAAGGAGCAGCGAGCCACCTTCGGCGATGATCCCTATGGGTACGGGATAAAGGCGAACGCCAAGGCGTTAGAAATGTTTCAGACTTTTTGCGTGGAGCAAGGCTTGATTGAGAAGAAGTTGCCCGTGGAGACTATCTACCCCGAAGAAATACTTCTTGCCGAGCGGAGACTTCTCGACTGACTTCGGCCACTGAAAATACTACATAGGCAACGAGTTAAAGGTCCCAGTAGGCAAAACCGGCGCCCGTCGGTGACGCGTAAATCGGCACGTAATCGACGACCTTGCCCTTAACTCCGTCTACGACGGAAGCGGCCACGATCCAGTTTCTACTTTCTCCGGTTCCGCTTCCAACACCCGCTGGAATACCTATTCCATTGATTAGCTTACTCGCTACTTCCGGAGGCGCCGAGGGATAAGGCCACGGCACGCTGTCAAAGTATTCGGCCATTTTACGCGCGTCGCCGCTGCTCAAATGAGCCAAAAGCGTTTTGTCAAAATCCTCGTCCAGGTAAGCGTTTGGGATCTCCGGGGTATGCCATAGACCTCCGGATCCCAAAACGACTACCTTTAGATCAAGCGACGACTCCTCGATGATCTCTTTAATTGCCCTCCCCAGCTCGTAGCACCGCTTGCCGCTCGGCTGGGGAGCATAATAGCAATTGAGGAATAACGGTAAGATTGGAATGTTGTATTGGGGAGTGAGGTAGTAGCGGGACGCAAAAAACCATGCGCCATCCCGCGCTCCTTATTGGGTACCTCCAGCATAAACGCCGGATCGAACCCTTTTTTCATGAGGCCGGTGAGCAGTTCCTTGCCGAGTGCCGGCTGGCCTTTCACGCGCGCCCAACTTTTCACCGGAGCGAAATCTTTGCCCATAATTCTCTGCAGGTAGCCGCTCGTGGTCGCCGGTCCTGCCATTTCCTCCCCTAGATAGACCGCAAGGGCAGGATAATTGCGAAAGTCGAATTGCTCGAGCTGGTCATTACTAACGATTAGCAGCGCATCGGGTTTCACACTGTCAATTTTTTTCTTCAGGGTCGCGAAAGCTTTCATGCAGCGGTCGAATTTGGCCTTGTTCTCCTCTGGCGAGTCCCAGGGTACGTCGTCCCGCACCGGTTTTCTTAATCTGATTTCGTTCCAGTCTTCGGGTTGCGTATAAAGATAAGGCGAATGCGAGCATGCCATCGCTGCGGAAATCTTTGCCATGGGCTTTTCGCGGCTTTTCTGCTTTAGAAACCTTGGTTCTGCAAGCGCAGAATAAAGGCCTTTCGCATCTCGTCCTGGAGCCCGGGCGTATTCACGTGTTGCTTTATTACCATCTCGTTAAAATTCGCGTGATCCACGTCTACGCCGGCATGCTCCGCGTCAAACCAAACGGCATGATGCACATTCTTTATTCCCATCGCTGAATATTCTTTCCTCGTCTCCTCGAGCTCTTCCAATTCCTTCTTGGGATTTACCTTTTTCTCTCCTTCTACGACCATGCCGCTGCCGATCGCGACTGCCCAGTGCGACGTGCGGCAATGATTGATCCACCACCCTCTCACGATGAGCTTTTCAGGCGGCGGGTCCTCTTTTTCGAGGCGCAAAATCTCCTCGTCGCTGAGGCCAAATTCCATTGTTCCCAGACGATCCAGCATCGCATGGCTGGGAACTTCTCCCCCGAAGGTTGCAACGCCACCCTCGTCGATGAGCTTGCGGAGTTGCATACGGCGCACCGATTTGACCGTACAGTTGAGGTACTTTTCTCCTTCAAATTTGTGGTTGTCCGACCCGCCCACATGTCTCTTTTTCCTCGCTTCGGCGATCTCGTCTTTTGACTTGCCGCGTAGAGACTGGCCAAAAGGGAAATCTTTCCGATGTTCTCTGCGAAGACTCTCCAATTCATCGATGAATTTAGCGGGAGGTACGAGGTTTCGTGGCTCCATATCCGCTCCTTTTGCTCTGATTTTGACGCAGACAGGGTGAAACTATCACCCGGTAAAAACGGGTGTCAAGCCGTTGATCTTTATAACGTACACCGACACACCCCATTGGCGCCGTTCCATGATATCGGTCTGAACCCGTGCAATTGACCCGACGCTTCGTCCTTAAGATTCTCATGACTGAAGATTTCTGTCTGCGCTCCGATTCCGAAGAACGGATGGTCCTCCCCCGAAAACTCCCCTCGCCCTGAGCCCCGGTGATGATCGACATATCCAGGCCCGACCGGGAGATTCCCGCTCACTGATCCTGCGCTTGCGGCGTTTGCCGCAACCAACTTACGGACTCACCGGAGTCCAGTCAATTGACAAGATTCTTTGGAGGCGGATATAGTCGCGCTACGAGGTTCGGGTTTATCTTGCTCAAACCGACGCGGTCATCTACTCTCGGCAGACGGAGCCGGAAATATATTTCGAGGTCTAGCATGACGTTGCGCGCTCATGTTGGGTGGATCGCTCTAATTCTGATCTTAGGAAGCGGTACAGTCG
>JBOHVR010000445.1:0-11447 GCA_050735755.1 Binatia bacterium | reverse complement strand
CGATCTCTTTGAGGTTCTCCAAATTGCCCGCATACGTCAACTTGTCCAGATTGACGATACGGTCCTCCGGGTGCCTTTTGATCCAAAAGCGGACAAAATTGGAGCCAATAAATCCGGCGCCGCCCGTAACCAGAATGCTCAGCATAGAACGATAAAAGCAATCTGTCTGAAGGAAGAAACTTACGAGGGCTTTATCTTATTAGATTCGCCCTGCTTTGTCACTCGCAACGGCGCGCTCAAGCACGCGGTACAATTTTCGATCATGCTATGAAAGGAACAGTCACTTTGGTATGGAAGACCGCATGAAAGAGGCACCCGCTCGAGAGAAACCCATTGAGGGTTTGGCTGCTGTTTTTGCGAAAGGCAGGCGGCCGGCCATGTGGATTCTTGTTCTCGGCGCCGCAGTACGCGCCATCGTCTCGAGCCGCACGGACCCTGTTGCCTTTGATAGCGCGATTTATTTCGCGATGGCGCAATTGCTTCGCGCCGGCTCTTGGGATCAGGTCCTGGCCTATCCTTTTCCACCGCTTTTCCCACTGCTTGTCGCTTCCGCGGAAGGAGTCGGTGCGCCCACCGAAGCCGCCGGACTTTTTTTGGCCTTCGCTTTGAATCTCTGTGTTCTTCTGCCGCTTTTTTTCATCGCGCGGCATTTGGCGGGGCCGCGCGCCGCATTGGGTGCCGTGTTCCTCTGGGCCGTTCATCCCTATGCCGTGCGACTCAGCGTCAGAGCGCTTTCCGACACGCCCACCGTCCTTCTCGTGGCGCTCGCCCTGTGGCTCGGTCTCCACGCGCTGAAGCTTGAGAAATTATTGTGGGCTTGGCTCGCCGGCATGCTGAGCGGGCTTGCTTATCTGACCCGACCCGAGGGCATCGAGGCCGCCCTGGGGCTTGCCGCTCTATACGCCATTGCTGCCGCCCCCAGCACTCCTTCGTCTTTGGGAGTTAGCCGGCGTATCCTCCTACGCTCCGCCTGGGTCGCGGCGCCATTGTTGGGGTGGGCTTTGGTTGCCTCGCCCTACGTCTCTTACATTAGCGCTCAGGCTGGCTCGCTGACGCTGTCGAAAAAAAAGAGCGTTCAGGCCATGGTGAGCTCTTTCAGCGCGCCCGCGCCGAAACCGGACAAAGATTTGCCCCCACCGCCTGAGAAAGCCCCCAGCTTGCAGCCGCCGGCAATGGCTCCATCCCCTCCCGCCCCACAACCGGGTTGGCTCGGCCGCGCGGCGCGAAATGTCTACATCTTCCAGCAACCGCTTGTTAACGGCGTCTATCCCGTCGTCCTGCTGCTGGCCGTGTGGGGCGTTATCGAGAGTCGTCGTGGAAAGGTCTCGGTACAGCATTCTGCATTCATTCTTCTCACCGGTCTCGCCGGACTACATTTTTTGATTCTCGTGGGAGTTGCGTCCGACCAGGGTGCCGAATACCTCGGTGGACATCACTTCTTCTTACTGGTCCTGTATCTTATCCCTTTTGCCGGCGCTGGTCTGGTCGCCGCGATTGATTGGACGCGTGCGCGATTTCCGCAACTACGTTGGGCGCCGGCCGTCGTCGCAACTCTTTGCGCCGTTCTGACGGTGCCGGCTTCTCTCAGGTGGCGCGACTATCGTGGGTCTGCAATGCGTGCTGCGGGCATCTGGGTGCGCGACCGTCTTTCTCAACCGCGCATCGTCGTGGCCAACAACGCCAAGTTCTCCTTTCACGCGGGCGCGCGTCGTATCGGGCTCGGCGGCAATGCTAAGGATGCGATTGACCAGGGGCGCGAACAAGGAGCGCGCTTCGTCGGCTTCTACTCCGACAACCCGCAGGCATCCGAGCTACGAGAACTCGTCCGCTCCGGCGATCTTGAACTCGCGGTTGAATTCCCCGAGCGCTCGGGGAAACGCTCCTATAGCTACCAAATCTATCGTATCTTGCCGCGCGCTACAGAACCGAGACTTTGAGAGTCGGCGGTCTTCGTCGAACCTACGAAGAAAGCTGGCTTCGCCCATGCTCGGGTCTCTCCAGATCCCTCGTGCCGGGGCGGCCTAGTGAGCTTCCACCGCCCCCCGGGTCGAGCTTCCTTGCGCGTTCGACTGGCCCAACTTTCGGTCGTGCCGCGCAATTGCGGCGGATTTCCGCAGCAGCCGGCGCAGCCGAAGGCGCCGTTTTTGACGACTCTGCCCACGGCTATAAAGGGCGTAAAATCGCAACCGGTCCCAATTCGTCAACGGAAGCGCCAGCGAAGAGTAGTAGAGCGCCGCCAGGTCCTTGATTACCCAGCGCGCGCTCAGAGGCCTGCGGTAGCCTACCCTCTGAAGATCAATGATTTTCAGATCTTCCACGGCTTCATCCACTGGCCGCGCAAACAAGTGACAGAGGTAAAAATCCCGGTGATTGAACCCGCTCCAGTGCAGTCGTCGCGCCAGGCGCGCTGCCGCCGCAACGAGACGGTGCTTCTCCCTGATAGTGACTGCGTCTAACGGGGGGACAAAGCGCCGCTCGATGTAGTGATCCAATGGCACATAGTCATCCAGCCCCAAGGTTAAGACAAATGATTCTTTGCGCCCGTTCGGCAACAACCGTTTGCCGGCAGCCACGGGTGTCATCGTGGGAATACCCCGCTCGCGCAGGGCCAGAATGTTGTTCCATTCTTTCATCCCGTCATACACGATTTCACTCCCCATCAACCGCCGGCGCCAATCGGACCACGACAGTCGCGAGCGATGACGCTTCAAATAAAGACTGACCGGGCGCCCGCCGCTGGCCAGGCGAAACAAATGGATCTGCTTGCCCCAATTGTATTCAATCGGCTGCGAATCGCGCGCTTCCGCTAACGCCGAATAAGAACCGAGTCGGTGGGCTTCGAGCAGCGGGGCAAAAGCCTGATTCACGACCAGACCGGGTTCCGGTTGAATAAGTTTAAAGACCTCGGTACGGCGCGCGGCAATTCGCGTCAAGATCGCAAGCAGCTGCTTGAGGTGCTCTTGATGCGAAAAATCTTTCGCCGTTTGCGCTGCCAGCTCACCCGCGGCGACGCAGCGCCCGCGCTCGAGAAAAAACTGCATGGCGCGCACCAGAGAGTCCTGCAACCGGACCGGATTCAGCACAAACCCGTTCCGTCCTGTCTGGATGAGTTCCGCCGCGCCGTTCATCGTGGTCGTGATCACCGGGAGGCCGCACGCCATGGCTTCAAGACAAACGGCGGCAAACGGATCGTAGCGCGTCGGCAAAACAAGAACGTCGGCAGCGCCATAGTACTTTTCAACTTCTTGGCTGGAGCCGATAAAGGTGACCCAATCGCTCACGCCGAGAAGGGAAGCCAGGGGGCCAAACAACCACCTCCGTCCCGCCCCTACCACAAGCAGGCGCGCATGAGCGTGCCGGAGGTCCATCCGCCGCAGCCCGCGCAGGATAAGATCCAGTCCCTTGCGGCGAAAATTGTTGGCGACAAACAGGAACACGACTTCATCCTCCGCGATTCCCAAATTCCGCCGCGCGGCTGCGCGCCACTGAGCGCGCGTGCCGACGTGGAAGCGGCTCAGGTCCACTCCCGGATACACCAGCGAGATCCGTTCTTCGGGAACGCCATACTCCCCCATCGCCTGCTTTTTAACGAGCCGTGAGTTGACGATATAATTTTCCGCGCCGCCGCTCATCATGCGGCGCTCAAGCCAGAGGTTGACGAGCATCACGGCCCGCTTCGCGCACATCAACCAGCGCCGGAGCGCGCTGGGCCAGGCAACTCGAGTCCAGACGCGGTAAAGGCCGTCCCCCAGCCAGAAAACTCTTTGCGGGGAAAAAGGGGTCATGCCCAAGACCATATCGTAAGCCGCGCCATCAAAGACGCGCCGCAAACACCAGTGGAAGGTCAACACTCGCAGCCAACCGGGCTTGCGCGCCATGGGCACGCGGTGATAGCCAACCCCGCTTAGCTCCGGCCGTTCCCACTCGTGCGCAAACAGATGAACCTCATGGCCGGCCGTGATCAACGCCTGAGCCAGTTCAACGGCATAGCGCTCCGCGCCGCCCTGGGCGAGCGTGAAGAAAGGCCGTACCAGAGCGATCTTCATAGAAGTTCTTTTCTTGAATCTTTCATTGCGACGCGGACCCCGACACATCGCGAGCCGAAGAGGGAACGCAAACAAGGTTTCGGCGCGCCAGTTGCTCGACCGCCTCACGAACATCAGCGACCGAAATCGCTTTCAAGCATTGGAGCTCTTGCACGCAATCGTTGCGCTTGCAACGCGAACAGTCGAACGGCTTTCGCAAAACCACATGCCCCGACCCGTACGGTCCCACTCGCCGTGGATCGGTTGGACCAAAAATGGCCACGACCGGCGTGCCTACAGCCGCAGCAAGATGCATGGGGCCGGAATCGTTGGTAATGAGGAATGCGGCCCGGCGCAGCAGAGCGCCGAGCTGCGGTAGTGTGGTGCGCGCAACCAGGCTTACCACGGGCGCGCGCAGGCGGGCGATCATAGGGGAAACCTGATCTGCTTGCGCCGGTCCCGCAACAAGAACAACGCCGTACACCCGGTTGCCCGTTAACCAGTCGGCGAGTTCAGCATAGCGCTCGATCGGCCACTGTTTCGTCTTCCAGCGCGCTGCGGGATGGATCACACAGAACGGTTTGGGTGTGGGCGCCATCCGCTCGGCCAAAAAATCATTGACCCACTGCTCTTCCCGTTTCCACTCAGGAAGCGGAAACGTTATCGCATCGGTGGTGGCAATTCCCAGCCCGCGAATTAATTCAAGGTAGCACTCCACCGCGTGTGCAGCACTCGCAATCGGCACCCGCTGCGTATAACACCAGGGACTGCCTTCGCGAGCGTTGACAAATCCGGCCCTGATAGGCGCTCCGGTAGCTAGGCTCAACAGACCGCTGCGCAACAGGCCTTGGAGATCGAGCGCCATGTCATAACCGCTTGTCCGCAGCCGCTTAAGGACCCTCGGCCACTCCGTTATCGACTGGGCAAGAACGACAACCTGATCGATCAATGGATGGTTTTGCAACAGCCCGGCCCATTCCTCCTTAACCAGCCAGTCAATGCGGCTGTCCGGCCACCCGCGCCGCAGCGCCGCAAGGACCGGCAGCGACTGCACGATGTCCCCGAAAGAACTCGGCTTGATCACGAGAAGGCGTTTGGGTGGCGCTATCATTTCGACCGCTGCTTGAGAACGCCTTCGATAACTTCCAGGTTTCTCTCTAAAGAACCTTGGTTTTGCGCGACAAAAAGAGCCGCCTTCCGTCCCATCTCGGCAAGCCGGGCCGGATGATTCGATAACCGTTCGATCTGCTCTGCTAACTCGCTGCCGCTGCGCACCTGAATGGCCGCCCCCTCGCGCTCCAAGCTGCCCGCGATATTGGAATAATTGTCCATGTAAGGCCCGAAGAAAATAGGCTTGCCCCAGGATGCTGGTTCCAAAATATTGTGACCGCCGCGGCGCACCAGGCTCCCGCCGACAAAAATGAACGTTCCTAGAGCATAGACCTTAGAAAGCTCGCCCAACGTATCCAGCAAGAGAACCGGGGGGGTGGGGTAGCCGCGCGCCCGACTGCGGCGGGCGCAGGCAAGACCTCGCGCGCGAAAAAGATCTTCCACTTCTTGCACTCTTTGCGGATGCCGGGGCGCCACGAGGAGAAACAACTCCTTATCGCGTTGGCGCAGCTGCTGGTAGCAGTGCAGAATTTCCGCCTCTTCGCCCGGATGCGTGCTGCCGGCGATGAGCAAGCGCGCGCCTTCCGCAAGACCGAGCTCCCTGCGCAGCGCCTCAGGATCTTGATGCTTAAGGGCCGCGAGAGCAAATTTCATATTGCCCGTTACCGTCACGTGAGCCGGGTCAATTCCCAGTTGGATCACGCGCTCGGCGTCGATCTCGGTTTGCATGCAGAGGAAACTGAACCGCGCCAGAACCTCGCGGTAAAACGGTCTGAGCCAAAGCCGGCGCCGAGAGATACGGCCATTCACCAGGACCGCCGGAACGTTCTTGCGCGCAAGCACATAGAGCCAGGTTGGCCATAGGTCGGTTTCAACGAGAACGAAAATGTCCGGCTGAAATCGACGCGCCACGGCGGCAACGATCGGCAAGACGTCCAAAGGGAAATAGAGAACCCGGCTCACTTGGGGGCACTTTGTCTGAATGATCGCCCGAGCTGCCGGCGTAAAGGTGGAAAAAACAACCTGGCAACGAGGCCACCGCGCTTTCACGCCATGGACGAGGGGAAGCGCGGCCATCGTCTCGCCGACGGAGACGGCGTGGATCCAAAAGCAAGGCTCATCGGCTTGCTTCCGTGCTACTGTCACCGGCGGCAAAAGGCCCAATCTTTCCCAAAAACCGGCGCGAAAGTCTTTGCGCCGATATAGAAAGACGAGCAAATACAAGATGAGGAAAGGGGAAAGGAGGAGAACGAGAACGTTATAAACGGGCAACATCGGGTGGCTTCACAATGGCGAACCCGACACCCTGACCTTAGACGCCATCCAAACCAACGATTGCGATTCCGGCGGCGTCGGCCTGGGCAAACATGGCTGCTCGCTCCAGGATGACGGTCTTGCCCACTTCAATTCCGAGGCAGCCCGCTCCCGCTTCCAGCATCACCTCGATCGTCCGAGGACCGACGGTTGGCAAGTCAAAGCGCAGGTCCTGCTGCGGTTTGCACACTTTGATCACAATGGCCCCTTTGGCAAAACGCCCGCCGCGCAGTATCGTTCGATCGGTACCCTCAATCGCCTCAACTGCGAGGACCGCCCTTCTCTTAACCACAATGCACTGGCCCACTCCGGAACGCGCGATTTCACGTCCGACACGAAAACCAAACTCGAGGTCGCCCCACTCCTGCTGGCGGGGCGCGCGGCGCGACAGAACTCCAGGAGCGGCAAGCAACGAAGGGACGTATTTCGTCGCTCCTTCAATGGCGATCCCTTCTTTTTCCAACTCGTCCGCAACGGCGCGCAGAACGAAATCATCTTTGCGCTCTTTGAGCTGGCGCAGAATCCTAATCGCGCGCAGGTCCGGACGAATATTGGTAAAAAACCGCGACTTCTTGATCGCGCCCGCCATGACTGCGCGGGTGATACCTTCTCGCTTCAGTACGGAAATGAGACGGCCCAATTGACCCACTCGTATCCAAAAAATCTTATCCACTTTGCTCTCAAGAATCGGCAAGGTCTCGCCCGTGTGCGCAATCGCGACAACCGCGTATCCCAGCCGGCGTACCTCGTCGGCAAAAAGTAGTGGGAAGGATCCCGAACCTGCGATCAACCCAACGCGTTCCATAAGCAAATTATTCCGTCGCGCTCCATGGGGCTTGTGTGTCATCGCGGACCTTCTCCCGGAAAAGAAGCGACGATGGCGTGAGGACAGTCTCAACCTATCCGTCTAGAAATAAGTCTTCCACCACGAAAAAGCAAATACCAGAAGACTTTTGCGAATTCTCCCACATTCGCTATAATAGCGCTGCCCGCCTGAAAAGGCCGCCTAAGTACATCCATGATGAAACTCCGACTCGGCCTTGCGCCAAGAATAATCATCTATATTGTTGTGCTGCTTTCGATCGGGATCTGGATTACTCGCGGCCCGGCGTTGGTCGAAAAACCCAACCCGAATCCCCAGGGCGTCACGTTAATCGGCGGCCCCATGATTCAAGTCGGAGATACCGACGGCAAGAGCGCCCTAGCGATTGTTTGGCGCACTGCGGAACCTTCCACCAGCCGCGTTGATTACGGACCGACCCCCGCCCTGGGCTCTCGCATCGTTGACCACGGTTTAACCCGGTATCACGTCCTCGCGCTGCGCAACCTGCAGCCCTCAAGCCGTTACCATTATCGAGTCAGCAGCAGCCGTCAGGTTTTGTCCGAAGCGGTCCTCCAAACTGGAAAAGCCGCCGCGGAGCCATTCCGTTTTGCGGTATTCGGAGATTCCGGATCAGGCAAATCGGCCCAATACGAACTGGCCAAGCTTATTGAGCAACATCAGGTGGATATGATACTCCACACCGGAGACGTGGCTTATCCCGAGGGGAAAGACGAAGCCTACGAAAAGAAGTTCTATCTGCCTTACAAGAGGCTCCTGGCGCGAATTCCGATTTTCCCCGTCTTGGGAAATCACGACTATGAAACCAAGAGTGGGCAACCTTGGGTAGACAACTTTGTCCTCCCCGGAGCAGAAAGATTTTACAGCTTCGACTATGGCAATGCCCACTTCACTGCGTTGGACTCGTACCGCATCGATGCAGCGTCAGCACGGTGGCTGGAACACGACCTGGCGAAAACCGACAAGAGGTGGAAATTTGTCTTTTTTCACGAGCCTCCGTTCTCCAATAAGGATGGTCGGACTGGAAGCGCGGGCGCGAGGAACCTTTGGCTGCCATTGTTTTCCAAGCATCGGGTAGACTTGGTTTTCTCGGGACACGATCATCTCTACACCCGGTTTAAAGCGCGCCAGGGGGTCGTTTACATCGTGGAAGGCTTGGGCGGGTACACGCGCTACAAAATCAACAAGGCTGCCGCTCACGTCGAATTCACGGACAATAGCGAATTTGGTTTCGGTCTCGTCGAGGTCGCCGGGCCGGAGCTCATCTTCCGGCATATCACGGCGACGGGAAAGACTCTCGACACTTTAAGACTCACAAAGCAATCCCGGCACGACTCGCCCTCCGGATAAGGCGCTCAGCTCCGGGGATATTTGCGCTCTACAGGAACTTAATTTGCAGTCGGTTAATTTGCTGAGACGACTCTCCTGCGGCTGCGCTTTGCGATCGTACGCCAGACGGTTTTCCACGCCTTTGCTTCTTCCGCACCCAAATATACTTTCAAGAATCTCAGACGGTCGCCGTACGTGAAGCAGCAATGGCGGTGACACTCCTCGCCGAGCCGGGCAAGGTTCTTTATGCGTCTATGCCAGGAAAGCGGTCCGAGACGGATCCCGTCAAAATCCACGATATGGAAATCATAATTTTCGCCCGCAGTTTCCTGCACCATAAAGTTGGTTCCCTTGAGGTCTCTGTGGGCAACGCCATTGCGGTGCATCTTTTTGAGAAACCGCGCCAATTCACCCAGCAGGGTCCGCTTCTCCCCGATTCGATAGCCGGCTGCGTCGTATCGTCTAAAGATGTCCCGCAGCATAACTCCCGCTATGGCTTGAGTCAGGATGTAACTCTCCAAAAGAAAGCCGAGCCGCCGCCGTTCGAGATAGAGAAGCGGACGCGCAACGGGTATCCCGCGCATTTCCAAACTGTTGGCTGCAATCCACGTGCGTCTTGCGCGCGAGGAGCGAAAAAAATCCTTCGCGGCATAGGCGACACCTTGGTAATTGTAGCGTTTGATATAGAATCGCGCCGGAGTCTCGCCCGCGACCGCAACCGTCGTGGTTTTGGAATCTTTGACCAACCGCGTGCCCGGACCCCGCAGAAACGGCCCGGGCTCCCGCAGCAAAGAACTCAAGCCGTTGTCCCAGCACGCTTTCCGAGCAAAGCCGCAGAAAGGCGGTGCCTGAACGCGCACGAAATCGCGGTTTTCCCGCACACAACGCGTTTGCCTTCTTTGCCAGATAAAATTGCGGTGCCGCCTCCCCTTGGCGTCTAGTTCCGCCGTGAGCCTGCGGAGATCGAAAGGCAACGGAGCCGGTTGCGACAGGTAATGCTTGAGAAAGCGGAGCCGCTCCGTCTGGCTCGCTTCCGTGCAACCTCCATGAAAGACAGCAAGGTTTTTCCAGCGTTTGGCGGGCTCAAGCGATCGCCTTTCCGAAACGCCCTGGAGATCGATCAAATACGCCTCCACGTGCGCGCCATTCAGCTTAATCAAAATGTTTTTTGCATGGAGATCGGGCAGATAGAATCCCAGGTCATGGGCTTTCCGCACCAGGGCCGCCACCTCATGCACAAGCTCCCGGCGGCGCTTAGCACCCAGTCTCTGGTCCAAAAGCGCTTCGGCTAATACCTCGGTGTTCTTCAGGAATTGGACGGCGAGCAAACTCTCCCCTCTGAAGATCCCCTTCTCCTCGCCCAAAGCGATTGCGCACGGGCTGGGCAATCCTGTTTGCCGCGCCGCGACCAGAGCTTTCCATTGCCTTGCTGCGGGGGTTCCAGCCAGAAGAGCCTTGAGGACTCCCCTGATTCCCGGATGATAAAACCGCTTGACCACAAGGGCGCCGGCATCCGCGTGCACCAGCCTAACGCAACGGTTCGGGGTACGGCGCAGGATCTGTCCCGAAGACCAAGCAGAAAGAAAAGCGAAAAGCTGATCGCGGCCGAAACTCTCATTCACAACCCAAGTGAATCTGGTCGTCTCAACGTTTTCCACGGTAGAGGCCTGAAACCAACGACTAAGATTTAGGAAAAAGTAACCCTGCGAAGCCACCTGGACAGGCGCCGCGCTGGACGACTCCACCGCTGGAGTCTCGCCGTAACGTCATAGACCGGCGACAGCATCCTGCGAAACTGAGCCATGGGCGTCAACTCATCCACGGCGACTCTTTTGAGATGATAGCGCGCCCGAGGAGCATGGAGGTTGCCTTGAAGCATCGAGCACGCAAATTGATAATCGGCTTCGCGCACGAGCTTTTCAACGTTTAAGTCCCAAGCTCCGTAAGGATAGGAAAAACTATGAACGGCTGTTCCCAACTCGTCTTCTAAAATCTGTCGTGATTCGCGCAACTCCCGCTCGGCAGCATCCAAGGGGACTCGCGTTAGGCGCGGATGCGTGAGTGAATGGGAGCCAAATTCTATTCCTTCCGGGCTGAGCTCTCGGATATCTTTCCACCCCATCAACGGAAACTCCGGATTTCCGGCCCACCGGCTCACCCCACCGACCGCGCCGGCCACGAGAAAAACAGTGGCGCGGAACCCATAGGAACGCAGCACAGGGTAAGCCTCGCGCCGGAAGTCTTCGTAGCCATCGTCAAAAGTTACCACCGCGCTTCTCAAAGGAATTTCATGGCCTCCGTTGAGAGAGGCCAATGCATCGCGCAGATTCAGACAGGAATAACCTTGTTCCGCCAGATAAGCCATCTGAGTCGCAAACCGCTCGCGCGACAGCCAGAGATGGCGGTGCCCGTTTCCCGTAGCGGGCACGCCTACATGATGATAGCAGAGAATGGGCAACAGCATGCGGAGGTTAGAAGCGCTTGAACGGTTTTAAACCCCGAAAAACAGCCTTAGTCAGATAGCGGTAAGGACGTAGTCGATACGGCGTCAAGTCGCGAGCCTTCAAGAAGAAGCTCCACGCCCGGTCGTATTCACCCCGGTCAAGAAAAGCGCGTCCAACCGCCAAACAACAGTTGGCTACCCGCCGGTCATAAACCGCAGAATCAATGCGCGCAGGGTCATAATTTTTTCGCAGGATCTCAAGGATTGCCTCACGCGACCTGCGGGTGTCCTTGCTCAGGTTGTCTCCTTCCCGTCCACAATGCACTAGATACCGGCCAACATAGGCCAGGGAGTGCCGGCTCGCAATCCTAAGCCACAGATCATA
>JBOHVR010000444.1:0-6605 GCA_050735755.1 Binatia bacterium | reverse complement strand
TTGCGAAATTAGTCGTAGGATTGGCGGTTTGGAGGGCGTCGTTTCAATTCGCCTTCGCCGACAGCTACATCTCGCTCGGGCCTAAAGAGCTGCAGCTTTTGTCCGAGCGCGTGGTGCGCGTGAAGGTGACCGGTGTTCGGAGCGAGTGGAATACCGGCCGCACGTTCGTTTTTACTTACGTCACGCTCGACATCCAGCGCTACCACAAAGGGGCGGGGCCTGCGACGATCGAAGTCCGCGTGCCCGGCGGCAAAGTGGGAAACTACAGCGTTACCGCCGAGAGCATGCCGAAGTTTGAGACCGGTGATGATGTGCTGGTCTTTCTCAGCCATTGGAACGACGGGGCGATCAAGGTCGAGGGCTACTTCCAGGGGGTTTCACGGGTCGTCGCCTCCCCCAAGGGTCCGATGCTGCGCGGCGGCAGTCTCGATAATCGCCTTTTGAATGAAGCGGAAAAGGAGATAGGCGCGCAATAAGCGCAAAGAGCATAGCGCAAGGAGCAGAGGGCAGAGCGCATGGAGCAAAGAGCAGAGGGCAAGAGGCAAAGAGCATGGAGCGGAGTGGAAGATGAAAGCAGGAGAACGACCAAAGTTTCGATTCATGGATTTAGAGATATGGGCCGACGCGGTAGCGATTGCAGGAAAATTATTCGCTTTGGCGGACAGGTTGGAATCAAAAAAGCTGTATCGTTTCGCCGACCAGCTACGAGGATCGGGGCTTTCGATGTCCAATAACCCTGTGAAGTAACCGTGTACTACGTTTACGTTTTGAGAAGCAAGAGAGATGGGAACCTGTACGTGGGATGCACGGGAGATCTGAGGAAACGTTTTGCCAACCATAACAATGGAAATGTTCAGTCAACTCGTTACCGAATACCTTTCGAGCTGCTCTACTATGAGGGCTCGAGGAGCAAGATCGACGCTTTGCATCGAGAGAGATATCTAAAGACCACATATGGGAAGAGGTATCTAAAAAGTCGTCTGAAAAGTGATCTCCTCAGGTAGCTACTTCACAGGGCCGAGGGTTCGGGAAGCGGCTCGAAGCGAGAGTTTGCGAATTTTCTGAACATCGCCAGGCGATCGACGTTTGAAAACGCCAACGTATTGCTGGTGTTAGAAAAGCAGCGACTGTTCGACGAAGTCGAGACAACCGATTTACTGCAACGCCTTGATCACTTATGTCGCAAAATCACGAACTTCCAGAAGAGCTTACGTCCTTAACGCCGTCATTTGTACGCTCTGCGCTTTGCGCGATGCGCTCTGCCCGCTGCGCTCCATTCTTTGCACTTTGCGCTATGCTCCATGCGTGGAAGCGGAGAATTTGTTTTGCACTAGGGTTAGGAATGTTACTCCTTACATTGCAGCCCTCGGTGGCGCCGGCCTTTGTGCTTCTGAATCCATTTCGCAAGTGGCTGAGCCAGGACATTCCAGCCGCGGGCGTGCCCTTCATTATCGACAATCAGGGAGAAGACTCGGTGACTGTGGCTGACGGCTCGGCGGACAACGGTCTGACTGAAGTCATCGGATCCGTGCAATTCTGGAACAACGCGGTCGGGCGACCGATCGTCGCGGCTCCTATGCCCACGTCGATTATGACTTTTAACACAACCGACGGCCTCAACTCGATTGTTTTTAACGATCCGGGCGGAATATGCGGTGGCTCTTGCCTCGCAGCAACCTTCGTCGCTCGTTTCGATTCCAGCGACACGGAAACCACAAACGGCATCACCTTCAACAACTACACGGAGACGGATATCACTTTCAATGCCACGGTAAACTGGACGACGCATGCGGACGCGGCCAGCCCGTCCTGCACCGGCGAATTCGACATCGAGGGAATTGCGATTCACGAGGTCGGTCATGCGCTAGGGGTTGGCCATTCGAACGATCTGGACGCGACGATGTTCGCTTTCACTTCCAGTTGCAATCCTACCCAGATCCCGCTGGACCCGGACGACGTGGCGGCCGCCCGCTGCCAGTACCTGCACGGCGCGGGATGCGGCGGCTGCGAGAACTGCCCCGTAGTGCTCGGCCCTCTCGCGCTCGCTTGCGGCGCCGCGCCTTTCACGTTCATGAACGCCGGCATCTGGCCTCTGGGAGGGAACCTGGTCAGGTTCGAATCGCCACAAGGGTTCGAGCACATCCAGCTAGGTTCGCTGCGCGAGGGATACATCATGTGCTACTCAGGCGGCGGCGGTGTTGCCTATGATCTAACCTACGATTCGGCGGGATTCTTCGACCCCTCCATCTCGCAGCCGAGCGGTCCCGGAACCTTTCCGCTCGAATTCTTTCGCACCACGACCGACGGTTTACTGCAGTTGCGCCAGCGATTTACCGGTAACAGCTTCGTCGCAACAGGCAATGGGTCGCTGGATCTGAACGGCGATGGACTTTTGTGCAATGTCCCGGGGGAGTGCGGCAATTGCACCAACAGGACCGTTCATCTCCTTATGGAAGTGACTAATCTATCGGCCTCGCCGATCAACAACGTCGTGCTTGTTCGCGCGGCTGACCTGAAGGTGGACAGTCAACCGGCGGCGAATCGGTTCATCCGCACGGCGGATAGCGTGACCGCCTGGGTTGATAGCGAGGGCGGGGAGACGCACCACGGCGTCTTGATGCAGGGAATCACCGGCGCGGTTCCGCCGGAATCTTTGGTTCAGACCATCGCGCAGTCTGAAGCCATAAACTGCAATGTGACCTCCGTTGCCACGCCCGCCACGGGCACCTTTGTCGGCAAGCTGCGCTGGCCCCTCGGCACGCTTGCGCCCGGCGAAACCAAGCAAGTGCGAATGCATTACCGGAGATGGTGAAAAAATAGGACTGAGGACTGAGGGAGAGGAGCTGGCAACTCGCAGCGGGCAGCCGGCAGAAAGAACGGCGAGCAGCAAGGCAGCGGATCGCAAAACGGCAAATCAGGAATGAGGACTGAGCTATGAGGACTGAGGAAGATAGCGGGCAGCTGACAACGAGCAGCTGGCAATAAAACTCAGCGCTCAGCAGTCAGACTCAATACTAAGCACTAACTTAATCCGGACCGAGGGATGAGGACTGAGTGAAAAAAGCTGGCAGCTTGCAGCTGGCAGCGGGCAACAACCCAGACCGTCCCCAACCAGCAGGCAACTGGCAGCGGACAGCTGGCAAAGAAATTAAAACAAGTGAAACCAGCGGGCAGCTAACAGCTAGCAGCGCGCAGTCGGTACCCCCTTTTCAGAATAGGAGCTTTATTACTGCATGCTGCCAGCTGCCTGTTGCCAGCTGGTTCCATCTCAGCGGTCAGCACTAGCCCCTCCGCCGTGGACTCAAAAAAAATTAAGATCGGCATCGTCGGCTGCGGGCGCGCAGGGACGGAGTTTTACGTTCCGGCATGTCGGGTATTACCCGAAGTCGAAATAGCGTGCGTTGTGGATGCATTGCCAAAACGGGCGAGGGAAACGGCAGAGCGCTTTGACATCGCGTACTCCAGTGATCGTTATGAAGATTTGTTCGATCGGGTAGATGCCGCCATACTGGCTATCCCGCATCATCTCCATGCGCCGACAGCCATCGATTTTCTCAAACGCGGCATTGGGGTTCTGTGTGAGAAACCGCTGGCAACAAGCTACCAAGACGCGCTTTGTATA
This sequence comes from Binatia bacterium, assembly GCA_050735755.1. GTDB lineage: Bacteria > Desulfobacterota > Binatia > UBA9968 > UBA9968 > DATMAM01. The sequence goes on along the minus strand of JBOHVR010000444.1, from coordinate 2,983 downwards.
GTCGAGGCCAGCGAGAGCGGGCAGGCGGTTCTCGCCGTCAGCTTGATGCGCAGGTCGTCCCCAGGCTCCCGAATCACGAAGGACGTTCTGGACCGCGGCTTTCTCGGACCGATACAACGAGCCGATATCGAAGAAGGATTTCTGGCACCGAGACCCGCGACCGCCGCGTGGCTCTATAACAAAGAGCAGGCTGGCGGAGGCATGCTCATCAGTAACGGAATTCACGCTCTGGATCTTCTTTTTTGGTGGTTCAACGCCGGAGCCAGAGTTGTTCGCTACCAGGACGACAGCTTCAGCGGGATCGAGGCCAACGCCTCCATCGCGCTCGAGGTGGGAAATGGGACCCAGTCGTTTCCCGGTACAATAGAGCTCAGTCTCATGCGCCGCTTGCGGAACACGGTAATTCTCACCGGCGCTCAAGGGACTCTGGAGCTGCCTGTTCACGGCGGCCACCCGGTTAAAATTCAGATGCTCCATGAGGGCCGCGAGGAAGAGCGGCTGTTGGTTTCATCGGAGCAACCTAAGACAGGCATTAATGCTTTCGCGGCTGAAGTGCGTGAGTTCGCCAGCGCGGTGGCGGAGCGGAAATCCGGGTTTATTACAGGCCGGAGCCATTTGGAGGCGATGCGCGTTATCAGCGATTGTTATGCGACACGCCAGCTCTTCATGAATCCGTGGGAAAGGATCGCGCAATGATAAATGCCGGCTTGACTCCTGAACGCGGCCAAGAGATCCCGCCGGAGTTGGCGGGTCTTCGTCAAGCCACCGTGCTCGTAACCGGGGCGTCCGGCTTTTTGGGCTGTCGCGTAGCGGAGTATCTTTCTCTGGGGGTTGGTTGCACGGTCAAAGCTCTGGTCAGAAACTTCGGCAGCATCGGGTTGCCCAGATTGGCCCGGCTACGGGTTGAGCTTGTGACCGGGGATCTCCTCGACCCGGCCTCCCTTGCGACCGCGGCCAGGGGCTGCGACCATGTCGTGCATTGTGGATACGGGAACAGCGGCGACGCAGAGATCCGTCGGAAGACCAACGTCGAAGGGACCAGGAACGTGCTCGAGGCCGCCCGTTCCGGCGGCGCTCGAAAGGTGGTGCACATAAGCACGTCGATGGTTCACGGCACTCCGAATGACAAAACTGTGACTGAAGATCACCCGTATCAATACTGGGGCCGGGTCTATTACGACAGCAAGATCGAAGCCGAAAAGGTTGCGATGGATTACGCCCATCATCAGGGCCTCAACGTCGCGATCCTCAGGCCAACCCGCATCTATGGTCCGTGGTCCGAGCAGTTCACGGTCCAGCCTATCAGGAATACAAAGCAGGGAACGGCCATCCTGGTCGAAGATGGACGGGCCAAAGCCAACCTCGTTTATGTGGACAACGTTTGCGAGGCTATCTTACTTTGTTTGTGGAAAGCCGAGTCGTCGGGCCAAGCGTTCCTCGTAAACGATGAGGAGCAAGTCACCTGGCGTGAATACCACGAGGCCCACGCAAAAATGATAGCGGGAGCCCCGGCGCTGCGGAGCATGACGCTCGCGGATATCGAGCGTCACGAAAAAAAACAAGCCCGCGAAGTGCTGCGCAAATCCGTAACCGGCGCCTTGAGAATCGTTAAATCGGGTGTCAGGGGACTTTATCAAGATGTCCCTCTGGTTCAAATTCCCGCCAATGCTGTCATTTCTCGGCTCCCGCAGAAAATAGGAGCTGGTTTGCGCGCGCGCTTGGAAGCTCAGCGTCACCCCGACGTCAACCCGAACGGAACGGGACAGGGCAGCGCAGCCGGATCGCCCAGCGGTATTCCCGAATTGTGGCGCGCGCGATCGTTCGCCGCGGATTGCTGGTTTTCCAACGAAAAAATAAAAAGTGTTCTCGGCTACCGGCAGAAGGTTAGCTTTTCCGAAGCCATGCGTTTAACTCAGCAGTGGGCCGAATGGGCGAGACTGCTATAGAATAAATTAGGAATGAGGACTGAGTAGAAAAGCTGGCAGTTTGCAGCCGGCAGCAGGCAGCTGGCAAAAGCGAAGGTTGTTTTTTTGCTGCTGCCCGCTGCGAGTTGCCTGCTGTTTCTCCTCAGTCCTTTAGGATTTCACCATGGATCTTTCTGTCATCATCTGTACCTGGAATAACTGCCGGCAGCTCGCCACTACTCTGAGCGCGGTCTTAAAGTGCCGCATTCCCGAGAATCTCCAATGGGAAGTGGTGGTTGTCAACAACAACTCCCGGGACAACACGGAGGAGGTGGTGCAAGCCTTCAGGGGCAGCCTGCCGGTCGTCTATGTTTATGAATCGCAACAGGGCTTGAGCCGGGCGCGCAATGCGGGGCTGAAGCGCGCCGCCGGGCGCTTGATCGTTTTCACGGATGATGACGTGAAGCCGTGCGTCGAATGGGTCGCGAGTTACTGGTCGGCTTTCGAGGAAAAGCCAACCGGCTTCTATTTCGGCGGGCCGATCGTAAGCGTGTTTGAAGGAGAGCGACCCGATGAGGGTTTGTTACGGCTCGCGCCGCATTCCGTAAAAGGTCTGGATTGGGGAAGGACGCCCAAGATATTGCAGTCCGGCGAGTGCTTTCTCGGCGCCAACTGGGCCTGCCCCACGGACGCGCTCAAAGAAGCGGGGGGCTTTGACGTACAATTCGGATTGGACCCGTCGTCTCCGAAATTGAAGGTAGGAGAAGAGACCGATCTGATGGGGCGGCTGATTCGCAGAGGTCTTTCTCCCTGGTATATACCTTCCGCCTGGCTGTTCCATTCGGTACCGGCGACCAAATGCACGATCAAGCACATCGCAGAGCGCGCTGAAGCGCAGGCGGCGTCGTTGGTGCTGTCGCAGCAGCCGGAGATCGAGCAGGTTCCCATGGTTGCCGGCGTTCCGAGATGGATGTACCGCCGCGCGCTGACTCTCTGGCTGTATTGGCTCAAAGCGCGCGCTCGGGGAAACAGGGGATACATGGAATACCTGGATTTCCGTTCCATGCTCGGCAGGATGC
>JBOHVR010000443.1:0-2612 GCA_050735755.1 Binatia bacterium | reverse complement strand
CAAAGCACACCCGAATCGCCCGGGTCTCGGTCTCGTCGTTTAATACGGTCGATGTGCCGTGGACGGCAATGTAGCCAATCTCGTCCTTGGCCACGCCGGCGTCCTGGATAGCCAAGGTCATCGCCCGCGCGGGTTCCTCGCCGTCCGGATTGAGGCGGACCATATGGTAGGCATCACACGTCGAGCCGTAGCCGAGAATTTCCGCCAGGATCGGCGCCGAGCGAGCCATCGCTCGCTCCCTGTCTTCGAGAATGAGCATCCAGGCGCCTTCGCCCAAGACAAAACCGTCACGATCGCGGTCAAACGGGCGTGATGCTTGCTGCGGGGCGTCATTATGCGAGAGCGAGACCACGCGCATGATGGAGAACCCGTGCATGATACCCGGCGTGATGGTTGCGTCTACCCCTCCGGTGACCAAGTGTTCCGCCAAACCGAATCGGATCAGGTTGAAAGCGTAACCGATAGAGTCGGTCGAGCTGGTACAGCCCGTGGAGATGACATGACTCGGACCTTTGAAGTCAAAATGAAGCGAGATTTCACTGGAAAGCGTGCCCATGGTGGAGCTGGAAATGTTATAGGCGCTCGTCTTGCGGAGCTGATCTGAAAAATAAAGACGGTACTGCTCTTCGGTAAAGTCGGGGCCGCCGCCGCCGGTTCCCAAGATCACTCCCCAAGATCTTTTTTCCTCCAAAGTCATGGATTCGGGGTGGACTTCGGCGTAATGAAGAGCCTCGTCGGTTGCCGCCAGCGCAAGAGGAACGGCGCGCGGCGCCCGTTTGAGGTCCTTCGCGCTAAGGAACTGTTCCGGCTTGAAATTTTTTACTTCGGCCGCGATCCGGCAGGGCAAACGCGCAGGGTCAAATGACGCAATCGTGTCCACACCGCTGATACCGTTGCGCGTCGCCTGCCAAAAATACTCCACGCCGATGCCATTGGGACTGACCGCTCCCATCCCGGTTACGACAACGCGCCGGCGTGGGATGCCGTTGTTATTTGCCGTCATAGTGCAGTGTATTGCGAAGCAGCCGGATCTAATCTACATAGCATCTACATAGCATCGGAAAGCAGATATTTTAAGTTGATCGACCCAGGGGAGGGTATCGATGCGGCTCGTCATTGCCGGCGGGACAGGATTTATCGGCTCCGCGCTATGCGCGCGGTTGCGCGCGAACAATCATTCCTTAACAATTCTCACCCGAGGCCGGGAACCTAAGGCGGCGTCCGAAAGCGAGAAATGGGTGACATGGGAGCCGCTCTCGGGGAAAGTTCCCCTGGAGGCCATTGACGGCGCGGATGGAATCATCAATCTTGCGGGCGAGCCGATCGCGGGAAAGCGGTGGACGGAAAAACAAAAGGAAATGATCCGCTCGAGCCGGATTATGACCACCCGCACGCTTGCCAGCGCCGCCGCGAACGCCAAAGTCAAGCCGAAGTTTCTGCTGAACGGCTCGGCCGTCGGCTATTACGGGCCGCGGGGCGATGAAACGGTCACCGAGGAAGCCAATCCAGGCAGCGATTTTCTGAGCCGGGTCTGTGCGGAGTGGGAGCAGGAGGCGAAAAAAGCTGAGAGCGCGGGACTTCGGGTCGCGCTCCTGCGTACCGGAATTGTTTTGGGCAAAGGCGGGGCGCTGGCGAAAATGGTGCCGCCTTTCAAATTCTTTGCCGGTGGTCCTTTAGGAAGCGGCAAGCAGTGGATGCCCTGGATCCATCTCGAAGACGGGATTGGACTCATGCTTTTCCTGATTGATCACGCCGATGCGGCGGGGCCGTTCAATGCTACGGCGCCGAATCCGGTAACGATGAAAGAGTTTTGCAGTACCCTGGCTCGTGTTTTGGGCCGGCCTTCATGGGCGCCTGTTCCCGGCTTTGCGCTGAAAATTCTATTGGGCGAAATGGCCGCGATGCTCTTAACCGGTCAGCGGGCGATTCCGACACGAGCTCAGAAGCACGGATACCACTTCCGCTATTCCCAATTGCAGGATGCCTTGCAGGCCTGCATGCCGCTATAAAATAAAATCCAACAGGGCGGCGCCAAATTGGAGGCAGTCGATGTTTCAACGAATAAAGCCAGTTGTTAAGGCGATGTTAAGGCCCTTTGCCGACGCGCTTGTGGTCAGTTCGCAGGCTTTGCCGGGTAGCATTGATGATCAGATTACGAAGTCACAGGCCTTCATGCAGAACCCGCGCATCGCAGCCAAATTCTACCCCTGCGAAGAGGACAGTAAATCTTACCTGACTCTTGAGCCCGAAGTGCGAAGTGAGACAGGGGATCTGCCGGTGCCCCCGCGAGAGCTTTGGGAAGGATATGGCAGTAAGGTTGAAACGTATCTCGCATCAGGTCGAAAGGACGCGCAAAAAATGGCGGAGATCCTGGCGCAAGCCGGGTTCTCGTTTCGCCCCGGCAATCGAATCCTGGATTTCGGCTGCGCTGCCGGGAGAATGATACGCCACCTGGGAGCGATCTCCGCGAAGTGCGAGGTTTGGGGGGTCGATGTCAGCGCCAAACATATTTCCTGGTGTCGACAGAACCTGAGCCCCCCTTTTCATTTTGTTTCGTCGACCACGTTCCCCTATCTGCCATTTGAAGACCACTATTTCGACTTCATTTACGC
>JBOHVR010000442.1:0-3046 GCA_050735755.1 Binatia bacterium | reverse complement strand
GTTCGGCCGCGCGGGATGAGCCGCGGATCCGGCCGTCCGAACGGGTCCAGCAGTTGAAAGAGGCGCTGAGCCAATTGTGGCCCGAAAAGCGACTCGAGAGACTCTTGTAGATCGGGCGCGGCAAAGGCAGGCCTGCTCGCGGACTCGGCAATCGCGTCCCCAAGTGAACGGAGCGAGGCATCGACGTTGTTGCGCAACGCGCGGTCCAGGAGCACGACGGAAATGCTTCCGAACAGCGCCAACGTTGCCGTCAGAATCCCCACATACCATAGGGTGAGTCGCGCGCGGAGGGTGCTCGGCCACCAGGTCATCATCCAGAACGATCTTCCTTAATCACGTAGCCGACGCCGCGCACGGTATGGAGCAACTTGGGCTCGAACCCGGCATCGATTTTTTTGCGCAGATAATTAACATAAACATCAATCACGTTCGTGAAGGTATCATAGTCGACCCCCCACACGTGCTGGGCGATGACAGCGCGGCTCAGGATCTGCCCCTGGCTGCGCAAGAAAAATTCGAGCAGGGCGTATTCCTTGGCCGTGAGCTCGATGCGCGTGCCGCCGCGCGTGACCTCACGCGTGACCGGGTCGAGTCTGAGATCGGCGATCGTGAGCGACGGCGCGGAAACGGCCGGGCCGCGCCGCAAAAGCGCGCGTACCCGGGCGAGAAGCTCCTCGAAAGCGAACGGCTTGGTGAGATAGTCGTCGGCGCCGAGATCCAAACCCATGACCTTGTCGGCGACAGTGACGCGGGCTGTGAGCAAAAGGACGGGAACCTTCGAACCCTGGCGGCGCAGCTCCTTCATTACGGTGAGACCGTCAAGCTTCGGCAGCATCACGTCTAAGATGACGAGGTCATAGTTGCTTTCCAGCATGCGGTTCAACCCGGCCGCGCCGTCATACTCGATATCGACGGAATAGTGGGCAGCTTCAAGACCGCGCTTGATGAAACTCGCGACTTTTCTCTCATCTTCAGCAACCAGGATGCGCATGCGCCAGAAATTATTTCCTAAAATCTTCGGCGCCGCCAGGACGGCCCATTCGCCGCAAAATTTCGGGCCTCATTTCTACCCACCGGAACCGATGCAACGCCGGGATCCGCCAGATCGTGGCGATCGTCACAAATCCCACGATAAGCCCGCCGACAAATGTCGCCTCCCGCGCCCCTATTAAAGGAACCACAAGACCCGTTTCGGTTTGACCGAGAGGGTTGAGCCCGCGGCTGCTGAGCTGAAAGATTCCCATCACCCGGCCTCTCATGCTCTCCGCCGTGGTGACCTGCAAGATCGTGTTTCGCGTAGCGCCCCAGATCGTATCTGTGGCCCCAACGATCAGAAGCAATGTTAACGAAAGCGGAAAAGAATACGAGATTCCAAACCAGGCAAAGGCGGCGCTGTAGAGCAACGCAGAAGCCAGGAGAATGGTTCCCTGAGCGCGGTGTTGTCCGACGAAGATGAGCAGCCCCGAGCCCAAAACGCCTCCTAAACCTCGGGCCGACTGAAGAAACCCCAGGCCGCTTGCGCCGACCTGCAAAACGTCGCGGGCAAAAATCGTCAGCATCGCTTGGTCCAAGCCAAATACGGAAGAGGCGGCTTCCATGCCCATCACGCCAACAATGATCTTGTGGGAGAATACATAGGCCAGACCTTCATGGAAATCTTTCGCAAAAGCGCGCTGCTGGCGCGGCGGATTGAGCGGTATTTTCATCATAAGAACCGCGCCGATCACCGCCAGGAAGCTTAAGCCATTGGCGTAGAAAGCCCCGTCGGTACCCACGGTCGCGATCGCCACGCCGGCCAGCGCCGGGCCCACCAGCACGGTCCCTTTCCACAAAATCGAGTTGAACGCTATCGCATTCGGTAAAGCCCAGCGCGGAACCAGCGACGGAAGTAGCGCCTGGCGCGCAGGCCCGTCCAACGTGCCGACAACGGAATTGAGCGAAGTCAGGACATAGATGTGCCAGGCCTGCACGATTCCTGTTTGCGCCAGAAAGCCTAATAAGAAAGCCAAAAGCATGAGCGCAATTTGGCTAAATAGGATGAGCCTGCGCCGGTCGTAGCGGTCGGCAACCGTGCCGCCAAAAACGCTCAAGCCGATTGTGGGAATAGCGCGAAAAACGCCGTTCAATCCCAACTGGAAGGCGGAGCCGGTGAGATCATAAAGAAGCCAGCTTGTGGCCGTGATCTGCATCCAGCTCCCGATGTTGGAGATAAAGAGACTCGTCCAGTAAAGCCGGAACTCGCGAAACTGAAAAGCGGCGAAAGGTCCGGGAGAGTCCCCCAAAGTGTCCAAGCGATCATTCATCGCAAGGCTTTGTGCTAACTCGAAATGAGCCGGTAGATCAACCCGTGTGCTCTACGACTGCGAATATCTTCAGATGCGTCCAGGCGCAACGGCTAAACCTGACCTTGGGTCCGCGCCGAATGCGCTCTGGAGCCTGGCCGGCCCTGAGCTTTGGGCCGGCGCGGAAGGCGGTAAATAGAACTCTTGTTTTTATGGGGGACCGGCAACCTTGCCTGGCAACGGCCGAGACCGTCCCGAATATAGGTCGCGTCGAGATCCAGCACCGCGCAAATGTTTTCGAAGGAAAAGACCCGATTCTCGTCCGGGCTCATGACCCATTCCTGTGCTGCAACAAATAGCGCCCTTCCCTTGGCTGTCTGATCGAATTGATGCTTCCGATAACAGGCGACGGCGTCCTCAAGAATGGCCAGCGCGAGTTGCTGTTCCGGCATCAGGAGGTATCGATTACGCCGGGACTGCTGGTACTGAACCGGAAGCAAAATGTCGGGTTGAAACAGAGAATGATTGTCTAATCCCATCGTGGACCTTTGATCGTTCCCGGGCGACGATGGGTACGAGATGAAGGCGGAACGTTTACGCGCAAAACGGATTGTTTTCTGCCGATTTCTCATGACGTGGCCTCCTGTTTTAACGAACGTGACCATCGTTAAACCAGGCGCATCGGAAGATCTTCCGGCCGCGCTGAAGACTCCTCGGCGAAGTTCCTTGGGAGCGCCTGGCGTCAGATTCGATTCGACGCGGGA
>JBOHVR010000441.1:0-4066 GCA_050735755.1 Binatia bacterium | reverse complement strand
GCACGCACCATTCAGCGGCCCGCTGCTTTCTCGTCTCCATTCGGGTCGCGCTTGTTTGCGAGATGATTCTGGCCTGGCTTTTTTATCGTGCCACGCGCGGCCAGATAGGAATCTATTTTGCCAGCGACGACCCACATTTTGCTTTCATTAACAACCTGACTTGGGTTATTGTCTTGTTTGCGTATACCGACCTGCTCATCTTTCTGTGGCGCGCGCGGGACATTTTTTTTCTCATCGCCGATAAAGCCGCGTTGGGCTCCTATGAGGGAACTTCAGGCTGAAATAACGCCCGCGAAGCAAGTGTTGGCGCAGCACCTCGACCGGCTTTATCGCCTCTATGCCGGCTGCTATGACGGGACCGATCCGGCGCGTTTCCGCGCGGACCTGGAAGAGAAGCAATGGGTGATCCTGTTGTCAGACAGCGAGGCGGGGGAGGTGGTGGGCTTCTCGACCCAGCTCCTGATCGATATCCAAATCAACCAGCAGCCGGTTCACGCGCTCTTTTCCGGCGATACGATTATCCACCCGCGCTATTGGGGCTCTCTGGAGTTGGTTCGTGCGTGGTGTCGCCTCGCCGGCAGGCTCAAGGCCCAGAGCGGTAACCGGCCCCTGTATTGGTTTCTCATTTCCAAGGGGCATCGAACGTACTTGTATTTGCCTTCTTTTTTCAACGAGTTTTACCCGCGCCACGATCGTGTCACCCCCGCATTCGAACAGCAGTTGATCAAGGCTTTAGGCGGTATGAAATATCCTCATGAGTTCAATCCGGAAAGCGGACTCATCATCCACCGCGGCGGGCACGACCGGCTGAAAGCCGAGCTGGATGCCGCTCCCAAGCGCTTGCACAATCCCCATGTGCGGTTCTTCGTGCGACGGAACCCGCACTATCGGGAGGGAAGCGAGTTACTTTGCATTGCCGAGATTTCGCTCGCGAACATGCGTTCCGTGGCGAGACGGGAATTGGAACATGGGCTGCGGTCCGTGGTGCCATTGGTGGCGTAGCTAATGACGGAACCCTGGGGGTATTTTGTTGCCAGCTCGCTTTGGGTTGCCGCCGGCTTGCGGCGGACGCGCGTTTTTCACACCGCGCTACGCCGCCCGCGAGCAGTTCAGGAAGCACGACTTCTATATTTGTTGAAGCACAACGAGCGTTGCGAATATGGGCGGCGCTACCGTTTTGATCGGCTTCGCACTGTCCGCGATTATCAGAATACCGTCCCCGTTGTCACTTATGATTGTCTGCAGGACGAAATCGCAACGATCAAACGCGGCCGTCAGGGCATATTGACCGACGAGCCGGTCGTTTGGATGGAAAAAACCACGGGGTCGACAGGCGCGTCAAAATACATTCCTTACACCTCCAGTTTGAAGCGCGAGTTTCAAGCGGCGCTGGCGCCGTGGATATCCGACCTGTATCTGCGGCGGCGGAGAATGCTGCTCGGCGGAAGCTACTGGAGCATCAGTCCGCTGGCAGCCGAAGGTGAGCGGACAGAAGGCGGCCTCTCGGTCGGCTGCACGGATGAGAGAGAGTATTTTAGCGCTCTGGAGCGCAGGCTTTTAGAACAGCTCATTCTGACTCCCCGCGACCTGGCCAGGATTCCGGACGTGGCGGCCAGCCGATATGTCACGCTGCGTTTTCTCTTGCAGACGCCGCACCTGAGCTTTATCTCCGTTTGGAATCCAAGCTTTCTCACGTTGCTGATCCACTTTCTGCGGGAAAACGCCGAACAATTGATTGCCGACATCCGGGGCGGGACCTTAACGCCGCTGGTGTCGCTGCCGTCGCAATTGCACGCCACGCTTTCGCGCTGTCTCTCGCCCAGGCCGAAGCGGGCGCGCGCGCTGGAAGAAATTCTGCGTCGGCACGGGAAGTTGCCGCCCTCCGAAGTCTGGCCCAACCTGGCCCTCATTAGCTGCTGGGCCAGCGCGAACGCGCGCAGTTTCCTGCCGGAGGTTCAGCAGCTTTTTCCGGGAGTGGAAATTCAAGCCAAGGGACTACTAGCGACGGAAGGCGTAATTTCTATTCCTCTGTTCGGGCATAAAGGCGGGGCCCTCGCGCTAACCTCGCACTTCTTCGAATTCATTCCAGCGAACTCCCCGTGCGCGCTCCCGCTTTTAGCCGATGAGCTTGAAGCGGGCCGAACGTACAAGGTCCTGCTCACGACTGGGGGCGGGCTGTATCGTTACCTGCTCGGGGACCTGATCCAGGTAGTGGGAAAGATTCATCACACCCCGTTGATCGAGTTCATCGGCAAAGAAGACTTCATCTCCGACCTGTGCGGTGAGAAGCTGCATGCCGCGCGGGTGGAGACCATTCTGGCCGATGCGTTCCGCGAATTTCAGCTTGCGCCTCGGTTTGCCATGATGGCGCCAGAATGGGGACAGCCGCCGCGCTATGTTCTCTTTATCGACGCGCCGGATTTGTCTGCGAACTCGCTCGCCAAATTAGTGGGGCGTGTCGAACAGGACTTGTCCGAGGGCCATCACTATTCCTATTGCCGGCGGCTGGGCCAACTCGCGCCCCTTCGGACAATAAGGGTGCGGGACGGGGCGCGCCGCTACTTGGAGCGCTGTAGGGTTCTGGGGCAGCGCTTGGGAAACGTCAAGCCTACGGGACTTCACTGCCAAACCGGATGGTTGGATTGGTTCGAACCCGCCGCCGAAGATGAAAGCATGGACTGCAATGAGCCGCTTCGTCTTTGAAATGGCCAACAATGAGCACGAGGCGAGTCTGCGGCGTGTGTTCGCCGCCAACGACATGCAAGGAGAGATTCAAATTTCCTTTCGCCGCGAGCCCAATTTCTTTCACGCGAGTTCTCTGCAAGGGCCGTTCTGTCAAGTTGTCGCGGCGCGTGATACCGCGACAGGCGAGATCATCGGGTCCGGAACGCGCGCCGTTCGCAAGGGATATGTCAACGGCAAATTGCGCCCTATCGGCGCTCTCGCGGATTTGCGGTTGGACAGGCGCTATCGTTCGGGCCTGCTCGTGGCGCGGGCTTACCGCCATTTGAATGACTTGCATCAGGACGGAATGACCGATCTCTATCTGACGCTCATTGCGGAGACAAACCGAACGGCTCTGCAAACGATCGCCGCGGGGCGCGCCGGTATCCCTCCTTACCGCGACCTCGGGCGCATTCACACGCCGGCCGTGAACCTGCTGAAGAAAAAGTCGCCCATGACCACAGACTTTGAGATTATGCCCGGGGCCGCCGATCTCTTGCCGGAGATTGTTGCCTGCCTTAACCGCAACCACAGACGCCGGCAGTTCGCCCCTCACTACGAGCCGGAGGACTTCGCTTGCCGGTTCCGGGAATTTCAGGTTGAGAACTTCTACGTCGCCGTCCGCAAGCGCAAGATTGTCGGCGTCCTCGCTAAATAGGATCAGAGCCCGTTCAAGCAAACGATTGTAACGGGCTACCAGGGAAAAACTCGACTGCTCCGTCCCGTGTATAACCTTTTCTCGGCCCTCGCAGGCGGCCCCACCTATCCAGCTCCGGGGGCTCGACTGTGTTTTTTCTATGCGTGCTTTATTGCCATTGATGACGACGATGTCGCGGTTTTCAGAGGGCTCATGCGCAAGCTTTACAACGATCACGTCGGCGGCGGTTACGACTATTTTGTCGTGGGGCTGCACGAAAGAGACCCGCTGCTGGTGGTCCTGCGGGATTTTTCGCTGACCGAGTTTTCCGCGCGCCTGTTCGCGGTCCATTTTGCGGACGGCGCTGAGCCTTTCGCAAGCTTGAACGCAGCGGTGCCCCATGTGGAGCTCGCATTGCTTTGAAGAACGAAATCACCACCGCTAAAGGCGCTGCGGTCGGCGCCGCTGCCGGAGCGCGGATCGCGGGTCGGCCCCTGGACTGGGCTGGATCGTTCCCTTCGATTCGCGATCCGCGCGTGCCGTTCGCGCTGATTTTGACGCTTTACACGATTCTCGGGTGCACGGCGCTCACCTTCAGTCGCGAGCCGACACAAATCATTCTCACGGTTCTATCGGCCTGTATTTTCGACATGCTCTTGTGCTTCGTCTTGCGCGGCCAGCTTCTCGTGCCGCTAAGCGCATACA
>JBOHVR010000440.1:0-3394 GCA_050735755.1 Binatia bacterium | reverse complement strand
GATAGGCATAACGGCCATCGAAGGTGAAACGGTGCACGCCACGTTCTCCTTTGAAGAAGGCGATCTCGCGCGGTTTGGACTTATTCTCGACATCGAAAATTTTCAGCCCCGCTTCGAGCTTCTCCTTGGTTTGGTATCTTTCATAATTCACGAGCATGACGTCGTTTTTCACACGGACTTTATGTGAATGAAGCCCCTGAGGAATTTCGAGCTGGGCGACGAGCTTCGGATGTTTGGGATCCTTGACATCGAGAATCGATGTTCCATGCGGCGGGTCCATGTGGCCCACGTAGCAATAGCCATTTTCGACCACGGCCTGGCCGCCGCCGGGCAAGTCGATTCTTGCGACCTGGTTGATTTTGCCGCTGATCCCGAATTGCATTTTTCTCCTCCGTGACGTGAAAACTGTGAGAGGTCATTTGATCGTTCTGCCCCCTAAAACCCGGCCGGATGGTTCCGTGCACTCGCACGGCTCGTCCGCCGGCCCCAGACCATAGGGGCAGGAGAATCCGCCGACAAGACATTCTCTTTCCGTGATTCGATCCATCAGTCTTTCAAAAAAGCCGCTGGGTTTCTGCGCCTGTCTGCCATAGGTTTGTTGCCGACTGGTATCCGTCGAGCTGCAGCTTGCCGTGAGAGCAGCCAAGCACACTAGAAATATTTTCATCGGTGTCCAAAATGAGATTTTGGAGATTGTTTTCATATTGCGAAACGCCTAGGAAAAAATTTAGCGAGTTCCCGTTCCGTCCGAGCTCGGTATGAGAGGTCGTTTGTCTCCTTTGAGGGTTCGATTGTACGCGAAAATCGTGTGACAGCAAGGGAAAGTTTATTGCACGGACGTGTAAGGCTTAGCCGCTGGCAGACAAGGCTTCGTCACGAGTTTTGCTGAACGCCGGAACAAGCACTGCGCACATAGCTGGTGCAGCCAGAGCAAGCAGGGTTGCGCTGATTGGTCGCGTAATAAAAACGATGGATCGCCGCGCGAGATCAACATGGCGCGCAAGGCGCAGTTCTTCATAGATTCATTATTCAATCACTCCATTATTCCAGTATTCCGGCTCATATTTAATCCGCGTACACGCCTGCCTTCTTGAGAATCGGCCCCCACCTATCGATCTCAGCCTGGAGATGCGCGCGCAACGCGGCTGGCGTGGCACGACTGTCAGGAACCGGCTCGGCGCCCAGTTCAGCGAAACGCTGCTTGACCGTAGCGCCATGAAGCGCTACCAAAAGCGCTTTGTTTAAAGTGTCAACGACTGGCTGCGGCGCTCCCTTGGGCGCGTATAAGCCGTGCCATACCGTGACTTCAAATCCTGGCAATCCCGCCTCTTCCATGGTCGGAACGTTGGGCAGAGACGGCAAGCGCTTCTTGGTTGTGATGCCGTAAACCTTGATGCGATTGGCTCTTATCTGGCTGGTGGTGTTGGTGGTCTGGTCGCACATGAAGTCAACCTGTCCGCCGAGCAGTCCGTTCATGGCTGGGGCGGTACCTTTGTAGGGAACCGTCGTGAGATCAGTTTCGATGACGGTCATAAAAAGCGTGCCGCACAGATGCGACGCAGCGCCAAGGCCGGCATTGGCGTAAGTCACCGAATCTTTGTTTTTTTTCACGTAAGTGATGAGCTCCTTGAGATCCTTAGGGGGAAAGTCCTTCCTTGCCACAAGCGTCATGGGAACTTCGTTGATAAGTCCGATCGGCTCGAAATCCTTGATCGGATCATAGGGCAGCTTGCGATAGAGCGCCGGTGCCGTAGACATACCGATGTGGTGGATAAGGATCGTGTAGCCGTCAGGGGACGCCTTGGCTACGCGGTTAGCAGCAATCGTGCCGCCGGCGCCACCGACATTTTCCACAATGATTTGCTGCTTGAGAGACGCTCCCATTGCCTGGCTGAGCAGGCGGGCGACTGTGTCTGTGGGACCCCCTGCGGCGAACGGCACCATCATGGTAATTACCTTGGACGGATATTGTTGAGCGTAGGCCTCCGCAGTCCAGAACAGCGTCAAACAAACCAGCATGCGTGTAATATTCTTGATCATGGCTGTCCTCCCGACGTGAGTTGGCTCCGGCGCGGAAGGGGAAAGGCAACTTTTTTCCAGTTTCTGCCCGCTGCGGTATTTCACTGACACGAGGCGAAAAAGAAGGTCCGTCCCCCTACGGAGCGCAGAGAAACACTACTCAAAGGGGGCATCTAGTGTCAACTTGGTCGGTTGGCTTATTCCCTCGAAGATCAGTAGATGGATTTTGTTGGGAGAACGGGTTTAAAACCCGCCCTTACCATAATGCCAAATTAGACTGATGCAATATTCCCTTACTCCATTCCCCCAAATCTCCTCCGAGCAAAATCATTCCCAGCGCTTGTTTTTGCTGAAGTCGTAAAGAGTGGAAGTGTCGCTCTCGAAGCGCCACACAGCGCGATCTTTATGCCAGCCTTTTTTCAGCGCCAAATCCAAGAACGAGAGAAGCTGATTCCATGCCGCCTCGGTTTGTTCCGCGCGGTAGCGGCCAGGCATGGTGTCATTGAGAAATCCATGCGGCGCGTCAGAATAGATGCGGATGTCGAAGCTCTTGTTGGCGCTCTCCAAAACGTTCCGCATCCTGAGCACGTTCTCGCGCGGCACCAGGTTGTCCAGCTCGCCGAAGATTCCCAGAACGGGACACTTAACTTGCTCCAGGAGGACATTGATGGGTTCAGGTCGGAGTGGGTGGGGCTGCCAGTCGGCGGGGTAGACGGCGCCATAGAGGACGATCGCTGCGGTGAGATCGTCCCGACGAGCCGCTGCAAGCAGCGGCTGCCGTCCCGTGGCGCACACGCCGATCATCGCGATGCGGCTTGTGTCAGCGTAGGGAAGTGTCTTCAGGTATGCGACAATGTCATCCAGATCTTTGAGCACGTCGTCGTCTTTGAGTTCGGCGCGCGCGTCGCCGCGGGCTAAGGCTTCACGGTCGCCGGTAAAGCGCCAATAAAGGTCCGGCGCTAGCGCAACGTAGCCGCCGTCAGCGAGTTTCTGCGCCAGGTCGAGAGTGTGTTTAACAATCCCGTAACGTTCATGGAGATGGATCACGACCGGCCGTTTGCCGCTGCCGGCGGGTTGTGCCAAGTACGCGTCCATCCTGTGGTCGATCCTAACCTGCGTAAGCATTTGGTTTCTCCATCTGTGGGCGGGTTTTCGTGCAACGGCCGGAACTTATCCAGCCAATCGGGTAGTGTCAACAGCAACTCCCGATCTTCACATTGATTTCGTTTCGGCAGTCGCCGCCGCTGCTGGGAGTGCCGGCCGAGATCCGCAGATTTGCGGAAGGGCGGCGGCTTATTCGCCGCGTCAAGATATCGTATATCTCAGAAAGATGAGAATGTCTTCGAAACTGTTTTTATCAAGGCCTCCTATGCCT
>JBOHVR010000439.1:0-7920 GCA_050735755.1 Binatia bacterium | reverse complement strand
AAGTGGTTTGGCGCTTCGGTTTCCGCGCCGCTCATGAATCCCTGGCCGCGCGCGGGGTTGAATACACTGCCTGAGTTCTTCGCTCTGGGCTACAAAGTAGCGCTCGTGACTTCCAGTGTCTCGATGGCAGGGCTGGCAGGGGCGCGAAACCTGCTGATCGAACTGAGAAACACAGGCTCCCAGGACGGTTACTTTGCTGGCGCCAGCGGCTTTGACGAGGTGCGGCGCTGGTATCGCGATCTGGGGTTTCGCCCGACGAAACGCTTCGTCTGAAGCTCGGTGATACCCCGCCAGCTTCCGGCGGGGGAGATTCATTGATTCCTCAGGGACCAACGTTGACAACCGCTGAATGCGGCCGATAAGAATTTCGCAAGATTGGCGAAACCTGCTCTCTCTATGCGCAGGTCACGGGGGAAACTTCAATGGAAAAGTATGATCATGTGTTAGTGGTTGACGCGGACGGTCATGTGCAGGACGGCGATATCGATCTGCGTCCGTGGCTTGCAGAAAAGTGGCGCTCCCAGGCCCCCATTAGAATTAAAGATAATCAGGGTCATACCCGGACCTTGTTGGAAGGGAGAATCTGGGCCGCTTCGCAGGGGCGCGGCCCCGGCGTTACCGGTCCGATGACGGAAAAAGCCCGCAGCTCCCGGCCCGGCATGACGGATCCTCGCGAGCGTCTCAAGGACATGGACCTGGAAGGCATTGACGCCGCTATCCTTTTCGGCACGGCGATCGCGCTGACAGTCAACGGCCTCAGGACCAAAGAGCTGGCCGGCGCTATCTGCCACGCCGTAAACGAGTGGTTGCTGGAATACTGCTCGGCCGACCGCAAACGCCTCCTTGCCGTCGGACTTATTCCGTGCCAGGACCCGGCAGCGGCAGTGAAGGAGCTGGAATTTCTTGCCAAGGCGGGAGCCGTTACGGCCATGCTTCCAACTAACGTCTACGGAATGAATCTGGGCGAACCGATGTTCGACCCGATTTACGATGCTGCGCAGAGCCTCGGCCTGACGCTCAGCGTGCACCCGCAAACCGGGCACGATGGCGAGTACGGCCTTTCCGGCGTGATGGGCGCCGGCAGCCGGCGCTTCTTCAAGTACGTGTACGTTCATATGACCGCGTTTCCTTTCGAATTGATGATCGCGATGATGCACATGATCGGGGAGGGCGTGTTCGACCGGTTTCCGCGGCTCAGAGTGGGGTTCATGGAAGGCGGAGCGGGCTGGTTGCCTTACTGGATGGAGCGCTTTGACGAGCACATTGAGAAACTGGCGCCGCAGATGCCTGCCTTAAAGCGCCGCCCGAGCGATATTATTAGAAGCGACCAGGTCGTCTTGACGTGCGAATCGGAGGAAACCGGGCTTGATCGCGTGATCGACGTTGCCGGTCCAGGCACGGTCCTCTACGCCTCAGATTATTGCCATTGGGATTGCCACTTTCCTTACTCGGTGAGAGACATCGTTGAGGCACGGGACCTCAGCGATGCGCAGAAAGAGCGTGTGTTAGGTAAGAACGCCATTGACTTTTTCGATCTCCGAAATGTGCCGGAAGCGAGGGCTTTTAGCATTGCGCGGCAAAGCTGGGAACAAGAAGAAAAAGGGAAAGTCGCTGTAGGCGAGAACGTTCGGAGATCAAGTTAATGCCGGCACATGGGCGCATTGGTCTCATTGTTCCCTCGAGCAACTGTCTCTCCGAGGCGCAGTTCCACAGATACGCGCCGGCTGGCATCGACATTCAGGTGACACGCCTGCGCATGACGAGCAAGTGGCATAAGTCGCTTGCGGAATTGGAGGCGCCAATCGCCGAAGCTGCCGCGCTGATTTCAGACACATGCCCCAATCTTATCCTGTTCAACTGCACCGGCACCTCGATGGAAGAGGGTCTGGCGGGAGAGGCGCGGATTCGGGCGGCGGTTCAAAAGGCAAGCGGCTGTCCCGTTGTTACCACCAGTGAGGCGATTAACGAAGCTCTGAAGGTACTCAGTATCCGCAAACTCGTTTTGATCAGTCCGTACGTCAAGCAAACGAATCAAAATGAGGTTGCCTATCTCGCTGAGGCTGGTTTTGAAGTTGTTCATGACGTGGCGTTGGGCCTGGGGGGCGGACAGGAATACATCGCGGTTACGCCGGAGCGTTGGAAGGAGATCGCCCTGCAAAACAGCCGCCCGGAAGCGGACGGTTATTTCCTGAGTTGTACGAACACGACCATGATCGAAGCGATCGAGGACCTGGAACAACGTCTGCAGAAACCCCTTGTCACGAGCAATCAAGCGGCCCTTTGGGCCTGTCTCAGGCGGCTAAAGATCAGCCCGCCGGTTGCCGGATTAGGAAGACTGTTCAATCAGTCATCCTAAGAAAGGCAAAAGTAAAAAATAATAAGAAGAATACGAAAGAGCTTTGTCGCCGAAGCAGTTTTCGTCTTTTACCTTTTGCCTTTTTACTCTTTAATTTCTTTCAGTGCTTTGTATATTTTCTCCGCCGTAACCGGCAGGTCGCGGATCCGTACACCGACCGCATCTTCAATCGCGTTCGCGATGGCGGGCGCCACCGGTGAAATCGGATTCTCGCCGATCCCCTTGATGTTGTAGGGACCCACGCCGGTTTCTCCCTCCAGGATTACCGTCCGGAGATTCGGAATATCTTTGATCGTCGGGATTTTGTAGTCGCCGAAGTGCGAGGTTACCACACGACCGTCCTCGACCCGCAGCTCTTCCATGACCCCATAGCCGATGCCCTGCACCAGGCCGCCCTCGATCTGACCTTGATGGCCAATAGGGTTTAAGATCGTGCCGGTGTCGTGGGCGGTCGTGAAACGCTGCAGGGTCACCTGCCCGGTGTCGCGGTCGACGGAAACTTCCGCGATCTGGGCGGTGAACGAGGTCACATGGGCGTGCCCTTCGTCACGATTTATGGCCCGCCGCGTGACGGAACGTCCAGCCCGAGAGAGAAGTTCATCCCAACGGCGGCGCTGTCGAGTTCCTTTGCGGACGATGTCTTTGCCGGCCAAATTCATTTCCGTCTTGGGCCATCCGAGGAGCTTTTCGGCCAGGTCGAACAGTTCGTCTTTCGCGTCGCGGGCCGCCTGAAAAGCCGCCCGGCTTGCTATGCGGGTTCCACGGCTGCCGCCAATTCCGGAATCAAAAGGCGATGAGTCCGTATCTAAAACCTTGATCTGAATCTCGGCGGGATTGAGTGCCAGCTCCTCCGCCACGACTTGCCTCAAGCTCGTGTAGGTCCAAGTGCCTTGCTCCAGCATGGCCGTCTCAAGCGTCACAGTTCCGTCCATATTCAGACTGACCGAAACAGAAGTGGCTCCGCCTCCGGGAGAGCGATACCCCATCGCGATTCCGCGGCCGACGTTCTCGGACTTGGGAGAAGCATACCTGGCCGCTTTGGCGGCGGCGTTCAAGGTCTCGATCGCCCTGACTTCTTCGTAATGATCTCCGGTTACCGTTGCCTCTCCCGGTTCGATCAAGTTTTTGAGGCGGAATTCCAGGGGATCCATCCCGACGGCGCGCGCGACGCAATCGATCTGGGATTCGGCGGCGAAAAACCCTTGCGGCTCACTTGGCGCTCTCATCTGGCCGCCAGGAATATTATTGGTGTAAACACGCGCCACCATCACGCGCGCGTGCGGGATTCTATAACAACCTCCGGCATGGGTCGCGCCCGTAAAGCTGGCTCCAGGCCTCAAACCGCCGTAGGCGCCGCTATCGAAGTAAGCATCCATTTGGTGCGCGACCAACCTTCCATCGTGCTTGACGCCCGTTTTCATCTTAATGACAGCGGCGTGCCGCGGCGCGCCGGCGGTGAACTCTTCTTGATAATCCATGACCATTTTTACCGGCCGGCCGCTGCGCAAGGCGAGAAAATAACAAAGCGGTTCATCGAGCGCGCCGCCTTTGCCGCCAAAGTCACCGCCGATGGCGACGGGGTTGACGCGGATGCGCTCCTTGGGGATGTCCAGGGCTTCCGATAGGGTTTGCTTTACCACATGCGGCGCCTTGCTTGATGACCAAACCTGGATTTTCCCCTGGTCTTCGATCGCGACCAGGCAGCAGTGGGTCTCGAGAAAAGCCGGATGGACGCGGGAAACGGTGTAGGTGTTTTCTACGATCAAGTCCGAAAGGGCAAACCCTTCTTGCAGATTGCCTTTTTCGATCACATCGCAGTAGTAGCCATTCGACGGTCGGTCCAGGGGCTTAGGCAGTCCCGGGTAGCTGTTTACGTCCGGGTGAATCAGCGGCGCGCCTTCCTGCAAAGCCTCCACGGGATCGAATACGCCGGGGAGTTCCTCGTAGTCTACTTGGATAAGTTGGAGAGCCTCTTGAGCGACATCCCGTTCTTCGGCTGCGACCGCCGCCACGCGCTCGCCCATGTAGCGGACGCGATCATGGGCCAGCACGGTCAGATCACGGTAGCGCCGGCCATAGCGAATGCCGCGCACCTCCTCTCCGGTAAGAACGGCGTGCACGCCCGGCGTTTTTTCGGCCCGAGAGGTATCGATGTGAACGATGCGCGCGTGGGAAAAGGGACTACGCAAGGCTTTGCCCCACAAGGTTCCCGGGAGCAGAACATCAGCGGTGTAGCGTGTCTCGCCGGTCACTTTTCCGGCATTGTCCGTCCGTGGAATGGGTTGGCCTATAATGCGATATGCCACGAGTATTCCTCCGTGAAAACGTATCGAGTAGAAGTAGTCTATTAACGATGGAATTTCAATTAGGGGCGTGAGAAAGCGGCCGGATGACGCCGGTGTCCCGTGGTACTTTTTGTTTCGCTGCGATATAGTAACACGCGATTAAAGCTCATGGAGGTAACCATGCCGTCGTTGGTGTCTGAAGAGGTTGACAGGTATGCGCAGGGCCATAGCACGCCGCTGTCGGAGCTTCACTCGAAATTGTGGCAGGAGACGCATGAGAAGACGCGGTCTCCCGGCATGATGGTCGGTCCTCTGGAAGGAGCCTTTCTGCGCTTGCTGGTCCGTCTCACCGGCGCCAAAAGAGTTTTGGAAATCGGCATGTTCACCGGCTACAGCGCGCTCGCGATGGCGGAGGCCCTCCCTGAGGAGGGGAAGCTGATTACCTGCGACATCAACCCGGAAACGACGGCGGTCGCTCGCCGCTACTTCTCCGCGAGCCCTCATGCCCACAAAATTGAAGTCAATCTGCGTCCGGCGTTGGAAACGCTGAAGAGTCTCGAGGGACCTTTTGATTTGTGTTTTATCGATGCGGATAAAGAGACCTACGGCGCTTACTACGATCGGTGTATCGAGCTGGTGCGAAAAAACGGTTTAATTGTATTGGACAACGTGCTTCAGAGCGGACGAGTTTTGGATCCTGCCAGCGAGAGAGGGCGAGTGATGGCGGCGCTCAACCAGCGCATCCAGCAAGATAACAGAGTCGAGAATGTTTTCCTTCCGATCCGCGACGGGATCTTGTTGGCCTATAAGCTCTAGCCATCGTTTAGGGTTGTGTCGTCCGGCGAAGGGACGAATTGCAGAGTCAAAGTAATCTCCGTTGCTGTCTAGCTGTTTGGAGCCCGGCGCCCAGTCCGATCAAAGCATGTCGGATAAGAGAAAGGAAGATAGATTGAATGGCCATTGATGTCCATGCGCATTACATCCCTCCCAGTGTCCTGCAGCAGGTCAAACAAGATCCCCGTTGCGGCGTCGAGATCGCGGAGTGGGGAGCGGAAGGTCCGCAACTCAGATTCGGTCAGGGTTCGCCGCCGAGCCGGCCCATCATCAATGATCTATTGGAATTGAAGCATCGTAGGATTCATCTCAGGGAACAAAATGTGCGACATCAAGTGTTGTCAACCTGGCTTGACACGGTGGGTTATAACCTGCCGGTTGAGCAGGGTTGCCGTTGGAGCCGCGTGCTCAACGTTTCGTTGGCGGAGGAGCTAAGACAACAGGGTCCGGAAAAGCCTTTTTCGGGCATTGCCACTGTGCCTCTGCAGTCTGGCGAGAAGGCGGCCGAAGAGCTCGAATTTGCAGTCAAGGAATGCGGGTCGCTAGGCGTGACTATCGGCACGCATGTCAATGGAAAGAATCTCGATGATCCGTCCTTAGAGCCGTTTTGGCGGAGCGCAGAGAAGCTAAAGACCCCCATCATCGTTCACCCGTTCTTTCCGCTTGGCGTCCAGCGCTTGGGTTCTTATTTCATGACGCATGTCGTGGGACTGACAGCGGAAACGACGCTCGCTGCAATGTCGCTCTATTGCGGCGGAGTGATCGACCGATTCCCGGATCTCAAGATTATCCTCTGTCATGGCGGCGGCTTTTTCCCTTATCAGGTGGGGCGGCTGGATCGGGCACGAGCGACACGCGATGACATCAAAAAGGCCACCCGAAAAATCGCGCGCGACGTGGTCTCCTGGTTCTATTACGACACGATTTTGTTTGAACCCAAGATCCTGGAGTTTCTGATCTCTGAAGCGGGCGCGGATCATGTGTTGTTGGGAAGCGATTGTCCTTTTGGCATCGGCGATCCTGATCCGACGCGCATTGTTTCACAAGTGGGCATTTCAGGTGCCGAGAAGGAGCAGATTCTTAGCGGCAACGCGCTGCGGCTATTTCACCTTCCGTCCGAAGCTGCGGACTTGTGACGTCGTTCTAACCGAAGCGAACCATCGACCCGTGTAACAACCCCTCGAACTGCTGCACATCGACGCGTTTATATGAAACCCGCTCGGTTCCGCTACTACAGAGCCCGTTCCCTCCAAGAGGCTATTGATCTTCTCAGTGGACCAGCCGCCAACGGGAAGCCTTTGGCGGGAGGCCAGAGTTTGGTGCCGTTGCTGAATCTCAGATTGGCGCGACCCGAAGCGATCGTCGATTTGAACAGAATTCCTCATCTCTCATATATCCGGACTGAGCGGAGTGAGATCACGATTGGCGCGCTGACTCGCCATCGAGAAATGGAGTTTTCGCCGCTGCTTGCGACAGAACTTCCGATTCTTGGAGAGGCGATACCGCAAATCGGCCATCCGGCAATCCGTAATCGGGGAACCTTGGGTGGAAGTGTTGCGCATGCCGACCCGGCGGCAGAGTTGCCCTGCGTGCTCACGGCGCTAGATGCGAGTTTTGTTGTAGCAGGGCCGGCTGCTGAAAGGGCGATAGGCGCGAGAGATTTCTTCGTTGGGTTCTATGAGACCTCGCTGTCTGACCGGGAAATTCTAAAAGAGATCCGCATTCCGGTTGGCGCGCGGCCGGTGGGCTGGAGTTTTCTCGAGTTTTCGCGCAGGCACGGTGACTTTGCGCTGGGAGAAGCGAGCGTGCTTCTTTACTCCGACGGTTCCAGCGACCGTTGCGCGTCCGCACGCGTGGTCGTCGGCGGGGGCGCCGTCGATAAGCCGCTTCGCATTGGCGTCGCTGAGAATTTAATGCAAGACGAGTTCTCACTCAGCCTCCAAGCCGCTTCGGTGACGGCTTTGTTAAAGCGAGCCGAGGAGCTGTGCGAATCGGAAATTAGGTCTAGCGGTGCCGGAAGAGGGGAGTGGGATTATCTGTCCCATTTGGCGGGGGTGCTGGCGCGACGTGCCTTGGAAACGGCCATCCAGCGTTGGAGGCAATCGTGAAGGCGCGCGATCTTTTGCCGGTTTCTCTTGAAGTCAATGGCGTGGCATTTGAAGGCGAAGTTGAAGCGCGCAAGACGCTCGCCGATTTCCTCCGTGAAGATCTCGGGTTTACCGGCGTGAACGTCGGATGTGAACATGGCGTGTGCGGCGCTTGCTCGGTGTTGCTGGACGAAGCCGTTGTGCGTTCATGCATCATGCTGGCAGTACAGGCCGACGGGGCCAAAATTACCACGATCGATGGGCTGGCACACGCGGGTAAACTGCACCCAGTTCAGCAGGCTTTTCTTGATCACCACGCTTTGCAGTGCGGTTTTTGCACTCCCGGCATGGTCATGGC
>JBOHVR010000438.1:0-8140 GCA_050735755.1 Binatia bacterium | reverse complement strand
TGCCCCAAGCCCGAGGCTGGCCAGCAATACAATGTGATGGTCAATAAACGGAACGACGCTGCCAATATAGTGAAAGCCGGAAACCGCCGATATGGCTGCCGTCAGAAAGTAACTCGTAATGATCAGCATGCCGCCAAGGCAGCCCCACATCGGCCCGAAAGCCTTTGTCGTCATTGTGACGACCCCGCCGCCTTCGGGATTTCGCCAGGTGATCTCAACGTATTTTAGGGCCAGCAGAACGAAGCCGCCCGTCGTCAAAAGCACAAAAAAAGGTGTAGCGTCTTTGACGTGGCCGTAGAGAATACCGGGCACGTAATAAACAGAGGTGCCGATATCGCAGAAAACCACGGCCCACGCTAGAAGCCAGTTCAACTGTCTGGTATCACGAGTGGGTCGCATCACGGTTCAGAGGGGTTCCCATCCATAGTCATGTCCAAGACTGCGTCAAAACAGGGCTTGTCCAAAGTCGTTCGCCAAGAGGAGAGGAAGAATCGTGGACAAAAATGCGAAAGAAGCAAGCAGCAGTTCTTATACTTGAGGCCGCAGCAGCTCCCTTTCGCGGTCGCGTATTTTTAGCACCCTGACAGGGAGAATGATCATCTGGAGCCCTTGAAATTGAAGTCTTTGCTCCAAGGTCATGGGTGTGTGGTTGTGAAGCATCCGGCTGAAAAAAGTCTCATGTTCAAAAATGAGCCTTCCGGCAAAGAAGATCACCTTGGGGAAATCTTTGGCGATGGTTTGGCACAGCTTCTCTAATTCGTCGATGAGATCAATGCCCAGCGCGAGGCGATACTCCGCGTACCAACCCAGGCAATTGCCGTAATCGACATAACTCTTCAAGTCCTCTTCCTTCGCTCGCCTTAAGTTTTCAATCTCGCCCGCTCCCTTAAATTGACTGGAATCGATGACGCCGACCGAAACAAAAACGATATTCTTGAAGTGGTTGGGAAAGAGCCGGGAAATACTCAACAGAGTGTGCACGCCGATACCTTCAAAATCCCGCACGATCACGACCGCCGTCGGCGCGCGCGGATCTTTAGCGGGAACCGGGTTAAGAACCGGCTGAAACGGAATGTTGGTTAAAGTATCATCGAGACTGCGCAAGGCTTTTTTGACCGAGCCATAGTGGGATTGGATCAGATAACACAGCGCGATGAAGCCGGATGTGACCAGCACGGTGACCCATCCGCCCTCGGCAAATTTGATCGTCACGGTGACGATCAGAATCGTGCCGGTGAGCATCAAACCGATACCGTTTAGCGATAGCCGGCGTGACCATTGGCCATTTGCCTTACGAACCTCCCACCAGTGCCGGCACATACCTAATTGAGATAGCGAAAAAGTGAGAAAGACATTGATGCTGTACATTACCACCAGCAGCTTGACCGCTCCGTGGGTGTAAACGAGAAAGCCCAGAGAGGCCAAGCCCATGAACCAAATGCCATACTGGGTTACCAAATGGTCGCTGAGATGAGAAAAGCGATGCGGGACCCATGAATCGATCGACATGTTAGAGAGCACCCGCGGGCCGTCGATAAAACCGGCTTGCGCCGCCACCAGGAGAAGGGCCGCTTCAGTTAACAGAGTGACAATCACCAGGATGGAACCTGCGGGCCAATCCGGCGAGAAGAAGTTAGCGTAAATCTTGGTAAAGAGGCTGGCGTTCAGAGTTTTGCCCGGCTCATGCGCCACCCGATTCAATAAATAGCAAAGCAGGATGCCGCTGGCAGTGAAGGCGAGGGAAACCGCCATGTAAAGCATGGTTCTTTTTCCCGTCTCCACCCTGGGCTCGCGCAAGACCTGGAGACCGTTACTGACCGCTTCAATGCCGGTATAGGTCCCGCCTCCCAAGCTATAGGCATGCAGCAACAGAAATAGGGTGGCCGCTAGACCCAAGCCTTTGATATCTCCCGCTGTTTCCTGATAGCTGCCGGAGATAAGCGCGGGGACCTCTCCGAGCTGAGAAAAGATCCCTAATGAGATGGCAACAAAGTGCATCACGACAAAAAGCAAAAAGATCGGGAGGAGAAAAACAACCGATTCCTTTGTTCCCCGAAGGTTGAGGAAAATTAGGAAAAAAATCAGCAGGGATTCCGTTGCGAGCTTGGCCCCTTGAAGCGGCGGGGGAAGAAAGCTGAAGATCGCGTCCGCGCCGCTGGCTACTGAAATTGTGATCGTGAGCATGTAGTCCACAACCAAGGCGCAGCCGGAAACCAGACCGACATTCGAACCCAAAAGTTTCGTGGCTACGAGAGAGCCGCCGCCGCCCGTCGGGAAAAGTTCGATGATTTGGCTGTAACTCGCCGATATGACAAGAACCGTTATGGCCATCAACGCCGCCAGAGGAAGCGCGAGGTCAATGTGGCCGCCCAAGGCCAGATAAGCCTCTTCCGGCCCATAGGCCGACGAGCTTAGCCCGTCCGCGCCCAATCCGACCCAGGCAAGAAAAGCAATGAGCGAGATCTGATGGAAGACCCGCGGGTCGAGAGGGTCTTTCGGCTTTCCCAGCAGCAGGTCTTTGAGCGAGAAGCGCATCGGGCGAGAAGAAAAGCGGCGTTAAAGCGGTATCATACGAGGGGATCCTGGAATGGTCAAGTTCCTCAAATTCTTTCGCTTGAAATAGCCGGGGGGTGGGCTTAAGATAAGTTGATATTGGAGACCTATGTTCTTACCCTCCAAGTATTTTCAGAAACTCGTCGAGAGCTGTCCGGACATCATCATTGCCGTCGATAAGCACGGAACCATTGTTTTCTACAACGATGGCGCGCGGCAAAACCTCGGCTTCACGCAAGAAGAGATGCTGGGCAAAAGCGTTCTCGAAGTTTACCCTAGCCGCGAAGAGGCCAAGAAGGTGATGGCGGGCATGCGCAGCGGCGTCGACGTGGAACGCGGCAAGGTGAGAAATTTCGAGACGACGTTCCGAACCAAGAAGGGCGAGCCAATTCCCGTCACTATTTCCGCCGCGGTCATCTATGACGAGCAGGGCAAAGAGGTGGGATCGATTGGATTTGCCAAAGACCTGCGCGAGATCAAGCGCCGGGACCAGTTAGCCACCTTGGGCGAGATCGCCGTTGGGGTATCCCATGAGATCAACAACTGCCTCGAGGTGCTGGTTAACAACATCAATCTCGTGAAGCAGTACGTGGCGAAGGCATGCGCGGATGAAGACTACGTCGTTGAAGCAGAAAGACTCGACTCGGTTGAAGGCCAACTTAGTAAGATCCAGGAAATCACGCAGCGCATCGGCGAAATGGCAGAAGTGGGCAGCTACGGCACTAAAGAATACCACGGCGGCAAACGGATGGCCGACCTCGGAGTGAAAAGGGAAATGATCGTCGAGAAGGGAGCCCAGAGGGAAAATGGGTTTCTTTTGGAAGGACTGCGTCTGCTGGTGGTGGATGATGACTTGGGAGTTTGTCATTCGCTCAAAGATTTGCTGCTGAAAGAGAAGTGTGTTGTCGATGTCGCGACTTCGGGTAAGCAAGCCCTCGAGCGTTTGCGGCAAGCGCCGTATGATCTGGTTATTAGCGATGTGGTCATGCCCGATATGGATGGATATGAGCTCTACAGCTGGACCAAAGAAAAACTTCCCCACATTCCCGTGGTTCTGATGACCGCTTTCTATTACGATAAGGACCATGTGATCAAACGCAGCCGTCTCGATGGGCTACAGTGTGTCATCTTCAAAAAGCCGATCAACCCCAACAAGCTCAAAAAGGCGATCTTTGAACACTGCCGCGGCGGCGAAAGATGCAGTCCAGCAGCGGAGCCCAACTGAGCTTCGCCGTTTCTATAAGGCGAATTCCCGGCTAAAGAACGACCATGACCAAAGAAGATTATTACAACGAAGGCATGGAGTTGTTTGCCCAGGATAAAATCGACGAAGCCATCGCCTTCTACCAAAGAGCTTTGGAGCAAGACCCTAACTATGCCGACGCACTGCATGCTCTGGCCATGGTCTATGCGAGCCAGGACCGGCTGGACGACGCCATTGAGATGGGAAAGAAACTCGTCGAGGTGAGCCCGGAAGACGAGCTGGCTTACACCAGCCTGTCGATATTTTATCAACGCAAAGGAATGATCACCGAGGCCGAACAAATCGGCGCCAAAGCCAGGACGCTGGGATGGAAAAGACAACTGGAAGAGCAAAAACAAGCGGACAAAGACAAGCCCGGCGAAAGCTAGGCTAAAACGCGCGCCCCTGATTGCTTTCGAATTTTCACGTTATCCTCTGTCCTCGAGCGTCTGTCAGACCATGCCTCCGGCTGCCTGTTGAGGAGCAAGCTCTCCATTTATTCGTACCGGGCTCAGGAGCCATCCGTTCCCTTGCCTAGGGCGCATGCGGCAAGTAGACTTAGCTTGAGCAGTAAAACTCGGACGTTGATCCGTAGGGTGAAAGAGGATATGGTTAACGAATTTCCGCCACGGGGAGACCTTTTGAATCAAGTCCCGGAGGCCATTTTACCAGCCTATGACGAGCGTAAATCCGAAGAAGCTCACGATTGAGAAAATTCAGGAGGCCTTGCGCCGGCAGCAGTATATCTGCGACCGCCCGTTGGCAATGGTCGTTTATCTGTCAACGGTCATTGGCAAACCTCTCATGTTGGAGGGAGAAGCGGGTGTCGGCAAGACTGAAGTGGCGAAAGTGCTGGCTCAGATCTTAGGCACACGGTTGATCCGGCTGCAGTGTTACGAAGGACTGGACGCCAACACGGCGCTCTATGAGTGGAATTATCCGAAGCAAATGCTGCGGATCAAGCTTGAAGAGATTGGTCGAGGTGATCAAAAGGCGGTGGGGGCGGAGATTTTTGCGGAAGAGTACTTGATCAAGCGGCCGCTGTTGGAGGCCATCCAAAGCAATGGTCCGGTGCCGCCGGTGTTGCTCATCGATGAGATCGACCGGGCGGATATGGAGTTTGAGGCGTTTCTTTTAGAGGTGCTTTCCGACTTTCAGATCACGATTCCGGAGATTGGGACATTGCATGCGGAGCGCCGCCCTTACGTTTTTCTAACGTCGAATCGCACCCGCGAAATTCATGACGCGTTGAAACGGCGCTGTCTTTACCATTGGATCGATTATCCCAGCTTTGACAAGGAATACGAGATTGTGACTACCAAACTGCCTGGCATCCAGCCCCTGCTCGCCCAACAGATCTGCGCTTTTATGCAGCAAGTCCGGGGCATGAACTTCTACAAGCGGCCGGGAATCGCTGAAACTTTGGATTGGGCCGCGGCCCTGTTGGCGCTCAATCGGCAGGAGCTGGACGACAAAACTTTAGCGGAAACGCTGGGCTGCGTTTTTAAGTACAAGGAAGATTTGCAGCACTTGCACGACGAAGTCAAAGCCAAGCAATTTAAGTTTGAGAGCCAGCTGAAAAACGTCGAGGCAATGCAGGGCTGATGATATGGAAACGACATCGGATCAGGTCATTCTGCAAGCGATCGACGAATTCGCTTCTGTGCGCGAGCGGGGAATACTGGTCAACCTGCTGGCCTTTGGTCGCGTTCTGAAAGGGGCGGGTCTGAAAATTAGCCTGAGCCAAATCATTGATGCGAGCCGTTGCCTCGGGCATGTGAAGATCGCCAACCGGACGGATTTCCGTTCCGCGCTCCGCTGCAACCTCGTCTCCGGACAGGAGGATCTTAATCTTTTCGAGCGCGCTTTTGATCTTTTCTGGCGGGGCCAAGACGCGCAGTTGACCGCTGTCGAGCCGCTGGAAATTCCCACGCCCGGCGCGGAGACGAGGGAGGACGAAACCGGACAGGATGAGGAAGCGCTGGCCCCGGAAGGATCGGATCAGGAAACAGCCATCGAGGAAGAATCGGAGATCACTCTGCCCACGTACAGCCCGCAGGATCTCCTGAGCCAAAAGGACTTCA
Source organism: Binatia bacterium (assembly GCA_050735755.1). Lineage (GTDB taxonomy): Bacteria > Desulfobacterota > Binatia > UBA9968 > UBA9968 > DATMAM01. The sequence goes on along the minus strand of JBOHVR010000438.1, from coordinate 2,260 downwards.
GCGAGATGGGTATCGAAGAGAGCCGGGCGATCAGCCGCGCGATTCTGTTGATTGCCACGAAGATCGCGACTCAGGTAAGCCGGCGCAAGAAACGCGCCGCTCGAGGCGCGGAGGTGGACCCGCGCTGGAGCATGCGCCGAAGCATCCGGCATGGCGGTGAGATGATGGAACTGGCGTTTCGCAAACGACGGATCAAGAAGACGCGAGTGGTTCTTTTGTGCGACGTCAGCGGCTCGATGGACTGTTATAGCCGATTTTTGATTCAGTTTATGTATGGTCTGCAGAATGAGTTATGGGGCGTTGAGACCTTCGTGTTCAGCACGACGCTCTCGCGCATTACTCACCTGATTCGCAGTAAGAACATCGACAGCGCGCTGACGAGAATTTCCCAGACCGTCTTGGGTTGGTCCGGCGGAACGAATATCGGCGGCTCGGTGGAAAAGTTCAACCGCGAATTTGCGCCCAGCCTGGTCACGCATCGAACCGTCATGGTGATCATCAGCGATGGCTGGGATCGGGGCGATGTCGGCCTTCTCGAGCGGGAACTAAGGAGTCTCAAGCGCAGATGCCATAAAATCATCTGGCTTAATCCTCTCCTTGCCAGTGAGAATTACGAACCTTTGTGCAAGGGAATGCAGGCGGCTTTGCCGTATCTGGATCTGTTTTTGTCCGTGCACAATCTAAACAGTTTGCTCGTGTTGGGGCAAAAGCTGCAGAAACTCGCGGCTTAGGGAGCCAAGTGACAGAGACATAGAGAGAGACAGAGAGGGCTCGAGAAAAATGGAAACGATTTACGATCAAATCAAACATTTTCTCGATAAAGGCGAAACCGTGGCCGTGGCCACCATCGTGTCGACGCGGGGTTCGACGCCGCGCGAGGTCGGGGCGAAAATGGTGGTGACCGCCTGGGGGGAAATTCTCGGCACTATCGGCGGAGGCTGCGGCGAAGCCGACGTGCGGCGCGAGGCGATCGAAGCGATCCGGAGCCGCAAACCCCGCATCGTCAGGGTCGATCTCCTCGATGACATCTCTTCCGACAGCCCCGCGGTTTGCGGCGGGATCATGAACGTTTTTATTGATCCCTGGTGGAAGGAGCGGGCTCAGGAGGCAACGCCAAGCGGAAAATGATTGAGTTCGTTGAAGAGCTGATCCGTCTCAAACGCGAAGCCGCCGCAGCGGTTCTGGCGACGGTGATCGAGGCGCCGGAGGACGGCGCCGTAAATCCGGGAGAAAAGTGTCTCATCCGGGAGGGCGCAATCGCCCAAACCACCGTTCGCCATGAAGCGCTTTTGAAGCGCATCGTTGAGGAGGCGGCAAAATGCTTGCGCGAGGAGCGCTCGCGGACCCTGAATCTCGAAGTCCCCAGCGCAAAAGAAAAGGTGGAAGTCTTCTTTGAGGTGCTTCCCTCCCCGCCCAAGCTGATCGTCGTGGGCGCCGGGCACATCGCCGTGCCGCTGGTCAAGATGGCGAAGATCCTGGACTATCATGTGATCGTGCTCGACGATCGCGTGCTGTTTGCCAATCGCGAGAGATTTCCTGACGCGGACGAGATTTTGGTCGGAGATATGGCAGCGACGCTCAAGGACATTCCCTTGACACCGACGACGTATATCGTTTTGATCACCCGCGGGCACAAATATGACGAGCCTTGCCTGCGCGAGATCCTTCACAGTCCGGTAAAGTACATTGGAATGATCGGGAGCAAAAGAAGGATCAAGGCCTGCTTCCAGCGCTTCAAGGAAGAGGAAAAGATTGCCGAAGAGGTCATTCAGAGAGTGCATGCTCCGATTGGACTCGATATCAACACGGAGACGCCGGAAGAAATTGCGCTGTCAATCTTGGCCGAGATTATCAAGGTGCGCAGAGGCGGAGCGGCGCAATCGCTCTCGGGGCATTAGCCATCGTGGCCGGAGCCAAGCTGCGCGGGGTGATCTTTTCGGACTTAGGGCAAGCGAAGCGATTCATGGGGTTGGATTGGGTGAAACGCGCGATTGAAGAACGAGTGGGCTTCCTGCCGTATCCCGGCACTCTCAACCTGTCTCTGGAGTCGGATCAGGACCAAGTCCTGTGGCGCGAGGTCAAAACCAGCCTCAAGGGGATCGAGATTCCGCCCGCTAATCCGTCGTTCTGCGCGGCGCGTCTGTACCGCGCTGAGATCGAGGACGCCCGCGCTCCTGGAGCAGAGCGTTTGCGCGCGGCGGTAATTGTGCCGGAAGTCGAAGGCTATCCGGAAAACAAGATCGAGGTCGTAGCTCCCGTG
>JBOHVR010000437.1:0-2999 GCA_050735755.1 Binatia bacterium | reverse complement strand
AAGAACCCATAACGGGATTGGAAAAGCGACCGGATTTCAATATGTTTTTCTCTTCCTTCGTGATCTTCGTGTCCTTCGTGGTGGTATACTCCGGATAAAGTACCAACAGCGTGAGACACTGCACTAGAAACCCGAAACCAGGCTACCCCGCCGCTCTCCTTGCTTTCGCTTCTTTGGAACTCTCGTAGATCTTATGCGCGTCATCGACGGTCGCGCGCTCGTGGACGATGGCGCGGACCGCGCGGATCATCCCCACCGGAGAATCGGACTGAAAGATGTTACGCCCCATGTCCACACCGACGGCGCCGTGGCGAACGGCATTCTGGGCCAGCTCGAGCGCTTCGCGCTCCGGAGTCTTTTTGCCGCCTGCAATGATCACGGGGATGGGACAACTACCCACGACCTCGTCGAACCCGTCACAGTAATAGGTTTTCACCATATGGGCGCCCAGCTCAGCGGCGATACGGCACGAAAGCCCGAGGTAGCGCGCATCCCGCGCCATGTCTTTGCCCACCGCGGTGACGGCCAGCACGGGTATTCCGTATCGCTCCCCTTGATCGACAAGTTTTGCGAGACTCACCAAGGTTTCCTTCTCATATTCCGAGCCGACGAAAATCGACAAAGCCATCGCCGAGACGTTGAGGCGAATCGCTTCCTCGATGGAAACGGTGATCTCCTCGTTCGAAAGCTCCTTAAGGATGCTGGTTCCGCCGGATACGCGCAAAACGATGGGCGTGGCGTTATTGGCGTCAACCGAAGTGCGCAGCACGCCGCGAGTGAGCATGAGCGAATCGGCGTAGGGAAGCAGCGGTGCAATCGTCTTGCGCGGTTCTTCCAGACCGGTCGTAGGTCCCAGAAAGTAACCGTGATCCACGGCCAGCATGACTGCCCGTCCATCCTCGGGTTTGATAATTCGGGCGAAACGGTTTTTCATTCCCCAATCCATTCCATACCTCCAAGCTATAGACTCAAGAAAAAACTAGCACAGAAAGGTTATGAATGTGAAATGCCCCTTTCGTCGACGCCAGAGAACCGGGGGTTCTTGAATTCACTTCCCAGCCGGTGCTAACTTGCCGCAGGTTTCGCAGTACGAATGCGGACCCATAGGATGTCAAGAGGTTGCTATGCCGGACTATGTACTCTATGAACAAAAGGGGTCGATAGCTTACGTGACGCTGAATCGTCCCGAGCGCATGAATGCCTTGGGCCGTGAAGTGCGCAACGGACTGATCGACGCTTTCTGCAAGGTTCGCTACGATTCCTCAGTAAAGGTCGCTGTGGTGACCGGAGCCGGAGAGCGCGCTTTTTGCGCCGGGGCCGACCTGAAAGAACACAAGGAGCTTTTTGACCGGAAGCCCTATCGCGTCGGTCCTGATTACGGCGCTTTGGACGAGCCGCCCAACTCAAGCACGATTGTCATTGAGACCTATAAACCGGTCATTGCCGCAGTGAACGGATACGCGCTGGCGGGAGGCTGCGAATTGGCTTTGGCGTGCGATATTCGCATCGCTTCGGAGAATGCTACGTTTGGGCTTCCGGAGGTGAAAGTCGGACGGGGCGCGAATTTCGCCTCGGTGATGCTGCAGTACGCTGTTGCGCGCGGCATCGCCATGGAGATGCTCTTTACAGGCGAGCCCGTTTCGGCCGAGGAGGCGCTACGGATTGGGCTGGTCAACCGGGTGGTGCCGTTGCCGGAGCTGCTGCCGGCCGCCGGCGCGCTGGCGGAAAAGATCGCCAAGAACGCGCCTGTTTCGTTGCGCCGGATTAAGGAGCTTTCCGTAAAATCGCTTGGCACGCCGTTATTCTTTGCTCTCAAAATGGCTCCCGGTCCGAGCCCCTATGAAGCGGCCGACGCGCGCGAGGGCGCGGGAGCCTTTGCGGAAAAACGCCCGGCGTCGTGGAAAGGCGAGTGAAGTCATGAGCGGCGGCATCACATCGGGGAGGCAAAAACGATGAACCCTTATCCTGAGGTCATACTTACAGAAGAAGGCATGCGCGATGGCCTGCAAATCGAGCGCGCCGACATTCCGGTCAAGGACAAGATTCGCCTGCTCGACGCCTTGTCGGATACCGGTCTCAAAGAAATTGCCGTCGGCTCCTTCGTCAGTCCCAAATGGGTGCCGCAGATGGCTGGCATCGAAGAACTCGTGAAAGGGTTTCATCCGCAGCCGGGCGTGAAGTACGTGGCGACGGCCTTGAATGACATCGGCAGAGAGCGCGTCAGGAAGTTCGTGCCGCCGCTGACCGAGAAGGAGGACGGAGTTCAGACTATCGTGTACGTGTGCGATGTCTTTGCGCAGCGCAACATCAATCGCACGCAAGCGCAACAAATTGCCCGTTGGCCGGCGGTTATCGAGGCGGCCAAAGCCAAGGGGATCAAAGAGACCGGAATCGGGATCAGCGCCGCTTGGGGTTCCAACTGGACGGGCGACGTCTCTCAAGAGCAGCGCATGGATATGCTCGACCGCCAGTATCGGCTTTGGGAGGAGGCCGGCATTGCGATCACGCGCGTTAGCATCTCCGATCCGATGGGATGGAACATGCCCGACCAGGTGGAGCGCCAATTGATCGCGATCAAAGAGCGCTGGCCGGCGATCCATACTTTCAATCTTCACTTGCACAACACGCGCGGGATGGCGCTGGCTTCGTCCTACGTGGCTGTCAAGACATTGTCAGGCGACGACACATTGCGCCTTCAGAGCGCAATCGGAGGGATGGGGGGTTGCCCCTTCTGTGGCAACGGACGCGCCGCCGGTTTAGCCCCGACGGAGGATCTGATTTACATGTTTGAGGAGATGGGGATTCCTACCGGGGTCGATTTGGAAAAACTGATTGAGGCGGTGTGGCTGGCGGAGGAGATCGTGGGTCATCCGCTATGGGGGCATGTTTCCAAAGCGGGTCCCCGGCCTCGTTTCGATAAACTGTACGCGATGGATATGCCGTTTATCGAGACTCTGGACCAGGCCAAGCATTTTATCAAAGGTCCCGCCGTTTACGCG
>JBOHVR010000436.1:0-3941 GCA_050735755.1 Binatia bacterium | reverse complement strand
AAGAACCCATAACGGGATTGGAAAAGCGACCGGATTTCAATATGTTTTTCTCTTCCTTCGTGATCTTCGTGTCCTTCGTGGTGGTATACTCCGGATAAAGTACCAACAGCGTGAGACACTGCACTAGTTAACTTTGAACGGGGAACCTTAACAGGCTGTTGCTCAGCCCGCGGTCCACGATGAGCGTCTGGCCGCGAAGCCCGCGCGCGGCCGGCCCGCACAAGAAAAGAACCACGTCGGCGATCTCATTCGGATCGACAAACAACTCCTCGGGAACGCGCTCCAATCCGTCCCAAATCTGGCGCAAAACCTTGAAGGAGTCTGTCTTCACCAGCCCGGGGCATACGCCGTTAACCCTAATTCCCCGGTGGCTTAAACTTTCGGCCAGGTCGCGCACCACGGCTTCCATCGCCGCCTTCAAGCTTCCCAGAGGATATCCCGGGCTGTAAAATCGACTCCCGAGGCTGGAAATAAAAACAATTTTGCCTGCGCTGGCTTCGAGCAGCGGGAGCGCTTGTTGAACGCAAAACAGATTCCCGAGAAAATTAGTTTCCACCAGCTGTCTCAGCTCCCGCTCCGGCAAATTTTCCAGCGGCCGGAAGGGAGCCCGGGCCGCGTTGAGAACAAGGAAATCGAGACGGCCCATGTGGTTTCGAGTTTGCTCAAACATCCTCTTGACCGCATCCTTGTGCGCGATATCGGCTTGAACCAGCAGAGCCCGGCGTCCGCGCGCGCGGAACTCGGCGCAAAGCTCTTCTCCCTGCGCCTGCGATGAACCGCCCGATTGGCGATAATTGACGACAACGTCGGCGCCGGCGTCACCGAATTTTCTCGCGACAATCCTGCCGATGCCGCGGGAGCTTCCGGTGACCAGGGCAACCCTCTCCGCGAAAGCTTCTTGTTTCATCCTTTAACCCGATGAGCCGGGGTCGGCAAAGAACCCGACCTGATGCCGGCCACGCGCAAGAAGCATTCATGGCCATCGGCCGGGCAAACTCGCTCTTCGGCGGCCCCTGCCCGCCGGTCACTGGCAAAGAAGGCCGCGACCCGCGAAATCATTGCGCCAACATCCCCCTCGCCGCCTCCGAGCCAAACCCGGAGCTGGAACTGCTCGCACCCAAGCCCAGCAGCATGAATTGCAAATCAAATCGGGTGCGATCCGGGTTAGTGGACCGGCTCACAGAGACCATCACGTTCCAACACTCGCATTGAGAGAGAAACTTGATCGCCCCGCGATTGCTGGTGAAGCGTCCGTCGCGCGCGTCGTAATTGGAAGCGAAGCGAAAGAGCAGGTGGTCCGTCACACGCAAGTTTAAGCCGACGCCAAAGGCGCCGACCGCGTTACGATCGATTTCTCGCTCCGGAGGCAGGGTCGTGAGATTGGCGTTATCCGCCAAGGGCGATAGAAAGTTGCGGCGAATAAAACGATAAGTCAGGTCAAGCTGGCTGGGGCGCATAAAATCCGGGTCCAAGACGCGGCGCATGATCGGGCGCGGATCGACGATGCTGACGACGCCTGCTGCCTGCCGGATTTGCCACGGACCCGGATTCAACCCCATCATTAACCCCAAGTTCAAGTACCTAAACGGGGTGAGCACAAACCGCATGTCCAGGTCCGAAAGCGTATCGCCGCCTTTTCTCTCCTTATCGATGTCGTAGCCCAAAGCCAGGGTCACCTTCCCCATCTCCCGCAGCTCCGAAGTCGGCGCCAGGTCAAGAACCTCGACGTCCTGATCCGGCGGAGGGGCAATCGGTTCGCGGAGAAATTTACCCCAGAAACGATTGGTGAGAGAGAAGGTCACGATATTGCGCCGGTTGATGCGGTCCGTGTCATCCATGACGGGAATATCCCGCTGCCGCGTGGCGGGAATAAACAGGTAAAGCATCTCCGGTTCCACGATGTGCTTGAGGTGTGTCAAGTCAAAGGCCGCGAGCGAAAACACGCGCGACAGGGAAGTCCCCACTCTTCCCCTAACTTCAACGAGTTCCCGTGAATTGGTCCGGTCGAAAACACCTGCCGTGCGATAAAGGTAATAGAGGGTCTCGCGCGGGGCGACCGCCACGGAGCCGAAAAGATAGGGAGCGATGCGCAAGGGAAACGAGAACTCCGGGCGCAAATCCAAACGCAGGCCGTCGGCTCCCTTATCCCTCACGTAGCTGACTCCGTCCGCGTGCCAGCGGAATTCCATCGGAACGTTTCCGGCAAGAAACCGGCTCCCTCTGAAACGCATCTGCGGCGTGCGGTGAAAAGTGTGGCGATCCGCCTGGATAAAATCCTGGTAATAGGCCAGTTCTCCTTGGAGTTGCGTTTCCTCCCAATTGCGTAGAAAACCAAGGCGCGAGAGAGCAAAACGACTCGTCTTCAGAATTCGCTCCCGGGTTTGACTGCGGTCGACGGTGTGCAGCAATTCCCTTACAAAAATGTCGTCGCTGTACAAATCGACATCGCTATAAGTTTGCCATCCCGGGGCAATCGCCTGGCGATGACTAGCAAAGAAGTTCCAGCGATCTCGCGGAATGTCGGGGTCCGCGATGTTCTGGTTAACTCCAATATCCTCCGGGTCGCGCAAATCCTCGTTGAAATACGCAAAGCTGGTCTCAGCCTGAGTCTCTCGACTGAAGGCCTGCCGGTATTCGCCCAATATCCCCACGCGCGCTCCGGTCTCGATATGGGGCGCAATCGTCGCATCGCTGCTTCTCGAGATCGCCCAGAAGAAGGGCTGCTGGAAGCGAAAGCCTTCCTTATTGGAAAACCCGATCTTGGGAAAAAGAAAGCCGCTCTGGCGCTCGGTCCGCACAGGAAACACTCCGTAGGGCAAGTAGAAGACCGGAACGTCGAGGACATAAAAAATTCCGTCCTTCACGACCCCCTCGCCGTCGCGCTGCAAGTCGATCTCTCGACCCGATATCTTCCAGCTGGGGGAGCCGGATTCACAAAGGCAGGTTGTGAAAAACCCCTCATCCACGTGATAGACCTGCCCGGTAAACTTGTCAAAACGACGGCCGGTGATGCTCAGATGGCTTTTGTCAAGAAAGATTTCCCCCTGTTCAATCCGGCCGATTTCCGACTCCAGGTTGAAGCGTACCGATTCGCCTTTGAGCCATCCCTCCGAATGATCGATCGAAACGTTTCCTTTGGCCTCGGCATCTTGCGTGCTTTGATTGACCCGCACCTGATCCGCTTTGAGGAGCATGTCCTCCCGATGGATTTCCACATTGCCCTGAGCTTCCACGGTATCCGTGCGCTGGTCGATACTGAGCGAATCCGCGTCGATCGTAATGGGGGCTCTGTCTTTTTGAGCTGCGGGCGGGCCTTCCTGGCCGGCGGCGGCTCTCGCTTGGGTCAAAGCAATGAGCCAGATCCACCCCAGTAGAAGCCACCCCGGGTGAAATCGGATCCAGCTAAACAGGCGGGTGAACCAGTGATGCTGCAACAATGTTATCTCCTGTAGAAAAATAGGGCCGCACTTCACCTAACAGGTAAAGCGATCCTGTGACCAGGATGACATCGTCGGGCTTGGCCGTGTTCAACAAGAAGCGCAGCGCTTGGAGCGGGCTCTCCACGATGCTCCACGAAGTCTCCTCCCAAATCGCTGTCGCGAGTTGCGCGGGCGCCGCGCTTCTTTCCATCGGAACGCGGGTCAGGACAACCTCGCTCGCGATGGCGCAAAGGCTCCGCAGCATCAAGTCCCAGTTTTTGTCCTGCATCACGCCAAACAGAAGCTTTACCTTCCTCCTTCCGAGCGCAGCCTTCATCTCCTGAACGAGGGTAAGGATCCCCTCCTCATTGTGGGCGCCGTCCAGGACGACACGCGGCTGCCCCGATACCACCTCCAAGCGTCCGGGCCACGAAACTTGCGTCAATCCCGCGCGGACGGCCGCTTCGCTGACCGGAAAGTGACTCCCTGCTGCCTCCAAGGTAGCCAGGGCGACCGCGGCGT
>JBOHVR010000435.1:0-9203 GCA_050735755.1 Binatia bacterium | reverse complement strand
CGCTACCTGATCACAGCTCCGGCTAATCCTTTGGCGCTTTGCCGCCCGCTTTGATTTCCTGGCCTTCGGGACCAAAGCGGGAGTTCTCATAGGTTTCCGCCCTGGATCCTAAGAAAACATAGCCAGTGTGGCTGGGCGCTTCTTGTTGGTAATATTGACCCTTGGGGATCACGACCAACACGCCGGGAGTAATTGATTGCCTCGTCCCATCGGGAAAATTTATGAAGCATTCCCCCTTGAGCCCGTAGAAGGCCTGATCTGCGGTATGCCTGTGCATCGGACCTTTGTCACCCGGCTCACTGTGATGAATCCACACATGGTAGCTATCGGAATTGAAAAGCAGTCTTTCATGCTTGCCAGCTCCCCGGCCTGTCATACCTGGGTGCTCGTTAACATCAACACGCTTCGCGGGCATAAACACCTCCATGGGTTATTATTCTAATCGTTTCTCCTAATATGTCGAACAAGATCAGGTTGCAGCAAAAATTTAATGCTTCTTCCCTCGTCATTTTAGACTCGGCTGGGGAAATCCGAATGCTTCGACGACCATCTGTTGCCACTTGGCGCTATGCTGGAAAGTCTCCCAATTGTTGACCCAGAGTTTTTTTCCCTGCGTCACCTTGGCCGCTTCCGAGCCCGGTATGTAGGGCGATGACTTCGGTTCGACGCTCTCGATGATGGCCTGGCCCGCAGGCGATATCTGGAACTCCATCCACAACAGAGCGGCGTGCGCGGAAGGCGAGCCCTCCACGATTCCTGTCATCTCCTGGATGCGAATCGGCACGGGTTCGACGATCTTACACTCCATAGACTTGGAAACATCCTTCCTCTTCTCTCTGATGCACGAGTGATAGTAGGGAAGATGATAGATCGCTTGTTCTCCCGCCATGATCGCCATCAGTCCACGGGTCGTGCCCCGAATCCAAACGGGCTCTTGATCTTTGATCTTGCGCGCGTAATTGATCGCCCATTCCTCGCCGCGCCCAGCCGCCATGGCAGTGAAGCCCAGCGGGCGAACCTCGGTCAAAAATTTTCGACCCTTGAATTCCGGTTTCAAGAAATCTTCCCACGAGTTGGGGACTTTTTCTTGTGCGATCAAATTCTTGTTGTAAGCGACGCAATGAATAGTGCTGGCGAGGCTCACAATATTTCGGTTTACGGGATCAATGATCTCGGTGGGTATTTGGAGCACGCCTTGTTTCGCCATTCCAAAGATATCGACTCTCTTAGCGTGGGGTAAGAATTCCTTATACAATTCCGTGGCGACTTCGACCACGTCCCAATTGCTTCGCCTCCCGGCCTGCAACTCTAAAAGAAACCGTTGAAATCCTTCCACCCCTTCACTTCTTCGTACCGTAAGGTCAATGAAGGGATATTGTTGCATGAACGCCTTGCGCATCGCTTGGAAGGTATCAGGGTCATAAGAGCTCAAGACGCGGAGCTTTCCCTCTTCCTTCGCTTTGGCGATTATCTCTTCATGGCTGCTTAAGAACACGTAGCCTTGCTTCTTGGCTGCGATCGCATCCGCGCTTTGCAAAGTCCCTGCGGCCCCGTTCGTTGCAATCATCCCCAAAGACAGCACAAAAGACACTAAGGCTATGCCTGCATGATTGGACCGCATGAATTCATCCTCCCAAGGTCGCGTCAACTGCTCGGCTCTGTGCTTGACCGATACTCTAAACGCTGAACATGTGTCAAGTAAGGCGTGAGGCGTGAGGCGATAGGCGGGAGGCGAAAGGGGTCTTACGCTCCGAGACTCGGCGTCGGCTGGGCCAAGTAAAAAGGTGAAAGGGGGCCGGGACTGAATCGTGACCGTAATTGTGAGTAGAAACTAGAACCCGAACTAGAAAGTGCCCTGTAGCGCTTGCGCTGCCGCGCGACGGACTATTACTTTGACCATCTCGCGCTTGTATTCAGCGGAGCCGCGGTTGTCTTCCATCGGGTCGGCCTCGGTTGAGGCGGTCTCGGCCATCTCGCGAATCAGGTGGTCGGTTATTTTTTGCCCGCGCAGAGCGGACTCAGCGCGCCAGGCACGGAAAATCTTCGGGCCGGCGGAGTTCAGCGCGAGCCGGAGGTCTTTACAGATGCCGTTTTCACATTCGATGACGATAGCGACGCCGACCGTAGCGAAGTCTTCGACGGTGCGGGGCGTGAATTTGATGTGCGCCCAACGCATCCCGGGTTTCGGCGGCGGTGCATGAATTTCGGTCAATAATTCTCCCGGCTGCAAGGCCGTTTCGTAATAATCGACAAAAAATTCTTCCAGCGTCAGGCTGCGCCTTGCTGCGGCGCTCTGAAGCGTCACGGTTGCGTCCAGCGCCATAAGACTCGCCCCCGGATCGGTCAAAGGATCGCCCTGACAGAGATTGCCTCCGATCGTTCCCATGTTGCGAATCCGGGGCTGGGCAACCTTGCGAAACGTTTCATGGAGCAGGGGATAATGCTGTCTGACCGTGGGATTGAGTTCGATGTCACGATGACGCGCGCCGGCGGAGATGCTAAGGCCCTCCTCCGGATCGAAACGGACGCTTTCAAAGCCAGGTATCTTCGCGAGGCTGACAATCACGTTGGGGTTCAGGAGCCGCTGGCGCATCCAGATAATCAGCGAGGTGCCGCCCGCAATCGGACGCGCGTCGGCTCCGTGCTTCTGCAAGAGCTTGCAGGCTTCGTCAATGCTGGTAGGTTCGAGGTAATCGAAAGTACGCATGTTTACTTAGCGAACCGTCATCCTTTTCACTCTCTCCCAAGTCGCGTGGACGGCGATCGCATTTGTACTACTATGCTTGAAAATATCGGGCGGCCTGCGCAAACCTTTGCCGGTTATTTATGATGCAGGCGGCACTTGACGAAAATTGTTCACACCACGAAGCGTACGAAGACCACGAAGAAATATTTTCGCGCTTCGCGGCAAATTTATTCTTTCCTTCGTGCTCCCTTCGGCCTTGCTCAGGACATGCTTCGCGGCTTCGTGGTGAAAATGATCCTTTCTTCTTTGGTTGCGGCTGTGCCTCGCCGCGCTAGTCGAGGCGTGATCCAGGCCATGTGGTTAGAACTTCCACTACTTCGTCATCCCCGTGCAAACGGGAATCCAGCGATTCCGCTATTTGTCTCTTTCCTTTTCCTTTAAGGCGTTCAAAACTTTTTCCGGCGTGATCGGAAGATCTCTGATGCGCACCCCGACGGCGTCGAAAATTGCGTTGCTGATTACCGCCGCCGTGGGGTCCATGTTCAACTCGCCCAATCCCTTGGCGCCGTACGGACCGGTCGGTTCGTAGGAGTCGGCAAAAGCGTGTTTCAACGGAGGCATATCGCGCATGGAGGGAATGCGATAATCGGAGAAATTAGGATTGATCGGTCTTCCTTCGTCAAAGCGCAGCCCTTCGATCAGAGCATAACCGAGTCCCTGCGCAAATCCACCCTCGACTTGGCCTTCGGCGCCGATCGGGTAGATCACGGTGCCGCAGTCTGACACAATGACGCATTGCAACACGTTCACCTGTCCGGTCTCGGGATCGACTTCGACTTCAGCGGCCTGGACCCCATAATTGTAAGCTCCCGATTCGTTGCCGAAGCGCGTCGCATCGGGAAGAACCGAGTCAGCATCGAAGCTTCCCGACGCAACAATCGGCGCGCCGCCATGGCGAAAAAGCCGGGCGCGCGCGACGTCGGCGACTGTTAGAGACTTTTGCTCCGAGCCACGGACAAAGATTCGCCCCTCTTGCGCGGCGAGGTCTGCCGGATTCGCCTCCAGCATCTCGGCGGCTTGGTCAAATAGCTGCTGTTTCACTTTGCCGGCGGCGTTTTTGACGGCGTTCCCGCTGATGTAAGTGAGCCGGCTCGCAAACGCCCCGAGGCAGAACGTCGTGAGGTCCGTGTCGGCGCGGGAAATTTCCAGGTCCTCGACCGGCATTCCCAGCTCTTCCGCGGCAATTTGGCACATGGCGGTGTGGACCCCCTGGCCGCATTCTCCTTCGCCGCTAAGAATCAACGCTTTGCCGTCCTCGTTGATTTTGATGGTTGCCGAGCTGCCGTCATAATCGCCGAAGTGGCGCTTGCCGCTCACGTGGACCGTGCAGGCGAGTCCGAAGCCCCTGTGGGGCTTTCTCTCGGCGCGCTTTTGTTTCCACGCCATGAGCTTTTCCGTAAGATCGAGGCACTGCTTGAGCTCACAGCTCGTGACACGATTGCCGTGTGGCGAGAGGTAACCGGCATCGGCGGCGTTGATGCGCGCGACTTCCAGCGGATCCATGCCGAGTTGGTGCGCGCCTTCGTCGATTGCCTGCTCAACCGCCCATTCCGCCGAGGGATTGCCGAAACCGCGGAAGGCCCCGGTGGGAATTTTGTTCGTGTAAACGAGATAAGCCTGAGTTTTGACGTCGGAGTACTTGTAACAGGTATCGTGACGCAGAGCGGCGACGCCGGTGATCGCCGGGGCCTTGGCCGAATACGCGCCGTTGTCCGCGATCACGCGAATATGTTTGGCTCTGATTCGGCCGTCTCTTTTGAAGCCCAACTTGACGTAGATATTCATGAAAACGCGCGGCCGGCTTCCCGCCAGGAATTCCTCTTCGCGGGTGTTGATGATCTTGACGGGCCGGCCCGATTTGCGCGCCAGAACGGCGGCAACCAGAGCATTATTGTCGTCGCAGGACTTGCCGCCGAAACCGCCGCCGACGGCGCTCTGAATGACGCGAATATCGGTCTCACGAACGCCGAGCGCGGCGGCAATCCGGTAGCGCGCCATAAAAAGGGTCTGCGTGTTCATGTAGATCGTGTACTTGCCGTCGGGAGTGTACTCCGCGACGCTGCCGATCGTTTCGATCGCGCAGTGCCATTGCGGCATGCTCTGAAAGGTGTCCTCGACGATGACATCCGATTCCGCAAACGCCCGCTCGACGTTGCCGCGCTCGATATCGATCGTCATAGCAACATTGCGTTCCTTGTCTTCGTGGACGAGGGGAGCTCCTTCTTGCATCGCTTCCGCCGCGTCGAAGACCGCCGGCAGCGGTTCCCATTCGACGTCAATGAGATCGAGAGCTTCTTCAGCCGTATCCTGATCGACGGCCGCCACCGCCGCCACTTCTTCGCCCACGTAGCGCGCCTTGCTCACGGAAAGAATATACTGGTCGGCGAAGAAGGCGCCCCACGGCTTCTTGATCGTGTCTTCCGCGGTCGCGACGGCGCGCACGCCGCGGAGCCGTTCCGCTTTGCTCGTGTGGATTCGCAAGATCCTGGCATGGGGATACGGACTGCGGAGGATCCTTCCGATCAGCATTCCGGGAAGAGCAATGTCGGCGATATACTTGGACTCGCCGGTTACTTTGTCGTAGCCATCGACGCGCTGAACGCGCTGGCCGATGACGGAGAATTTTTCTGGCTTAGCCATGAGGTATCTCGTGTTCTTAGCGGAGCTAATCGAGCTGCGTTGGTCTCACGCGACGAAAACTTCGTCGCTCCCGCGGAAGCGGGAGCCCGGGGAGGTCAAAAAACTCTGGGTTCCCGTTTTCACGCGAATGACGGAAAAGACAAAACATTTTGTCTCGACGATTCCCGAATCCATACAAACTGATACTTGACTACTCACGGACGGGGGTTAATCCGTCTTTGCCACCGGCTTGTACACGTCCAGGCTTTGGATTCTTGCCTGCTGTTCTTTTTTGCGAAACTGAAAGTCGGGGCTGATCTTGTGGTCGACCACGGCCATGATCGACTCGAGGATTTTGTAATAGCCGGTGCAGCGACAAAGATTGCCCGACATCCACTCTTTAACTTCGTCCTCGGACGGCTGTGGGTTCTCGTCGAGAAGGGCCTTGGCCGCCATAATCTGCCCCGGCGTGCAGACGCCGCACTGGAATCCGCCGTATTCGATGAAGGCCTGCTGCAGGGGGTGAAGCCGGCCATCCTTGGCGAGCCCTTCAATGGTGGCGATGTTCTTGTCCTGGCAGGAAACGGCCAAAGTCAGGCAGGAGCTGACCAGGCGCCCGTCCACGGTGACGCTGCATGCGCCGCAGACGCCGATGCTGCAGCCTTCTTTGGTCCCGGTCAGTCCCAGATCATCACGCAGGGCATGTAACAAGAGCCGGTTGGGCTCAATTTGAATTTCGTGTTCTTCGTCATTGACGGTCAGGACTACGCTTCGTTTCATTCGTTTACCTAACGTTCACAAAGACATCGGCCAACGCCGGAAAGAAACCACCGCCGAAGACCCGCTTGCAAGGGCAGGAAAAGGGCACGGCCATTGAATCACGATGCTTGCACAATGCCGGAAGGAGTGCGGCGCATCCGGCAAGGACGCAGAGCAGTAACCGTTCCAAGGGGGGAATTTCAATCGCCGGGAAACGATCTCACTGGGATCTGCCGGCATGCGTCCGTCCCCATTTCTCGCGCATCGAGCGCAAGGTTTCCCCTTCACCTACTTCAACGCGCGTCCCGCGGAGCTTCTCGCCGATCTTCTCATAGTCGCCGCTCGCGGCGATGTCCGCCTCATCCTCCAGTTCCTTGGGCCACAGGCCCATGAAGTATCCGTGCCACGGCTCCTGCGGTTCCAGCAGGGGAAGGCCCAGCTCGTCCCAAAGTTGGCGCGCGCGCTCCATGTACGGTTTTTTCGGCAGCGAAAGAGGCGGAAAATCCGCTTTCCGGGTTGCGTCGATAAGAAGGGAGGATTCCATTTTGTCGTAGCGGCTTGAAGGATGGGAAACAAGCATGCCAATCGGTGTCGCGCCGAAAGGGCGGTCGCCGACGACTTTAACATCCTTGTGCGGTTGCGATCGGTGCGTGATCGCCCAGGTTACGGCAACAGGATCGTTGGGATTGATGTCTTCATCGACGGCAATGACGAGTTTGCCGACGCGATCGCCGTACTCGAGCAAGGCATCCATCGCGCCCCAAGGATCTTGGTCGTTTCGCTTCTTCATTCGCAAAACCACATAGGGCCTGAGATTGACTAACGGTTCCATCAGAGAAACTTCGAGGACGTTAGGGAAGCCCTTTCGGTGCAGGAAACGCTGGACCAAGGTTCCCATTCCCATGGCCTTTATTTTCGAGCTCTCGCTGGGCGTGACCTGGCTGATGATCGAGACCCAGATTGGGTTCTTGCGATGCATCACGCCGGTCAGCTCGAAAACGAAGCTCAAAGTTCTGGGATCGACATAGCCCATCGACTCGCCAAACGGACCTTCCTCCTCCAGATAGCGCGTCGGAATGATGCCCTCAAAAACGATTTCCGCAGTTGCCGGCACCTCGAGATCGACGGTCTGGCATTTTACGAGCTTAATAGGCTCGCCCACCAAACCTCCCGCCAAAGCGAGCTCATCCATGGTCGGAGGAACTTTTTGGGTCGCGGTATAAGATACTGCGGGGACCGTTCCCACCGCGACCGCCACTTCCAGCGGAATGCCTTTTTTGCGGCATTTCTCCCAATGCGTTGTGAGATCTTGGGGGGTGCCGGACATGAGGCCGCTCACGATCGGGCTTTTGATTAGCCCTCGGTAGTTTCCGACGTTGCGCGCGCCCGTCTCCGGGTCCTTGGTGATCCAATGGCCGGCCGTAATGTAAGGACCGTTGTCAAACCCGGGCGTGGAGATAGGAATGGGAAATTCGGCAAAACCGCCGTGGCTGGTCAAAGCCGCTCCCTTATGAATCTCCTCCATGACCGGGCCCTCGCTTACGATCTCCGGCGGAATGGGATGATCCATCGCGTGCAGCCAGCGGTCGGCGACTTCTTCCGGCGTGCACTTCAAACCTAAGCAGTAAATTTCCGTCGAGGCGGCGAGCCCGCCCACCAGAACCGGCGTCTGATATATCTTTCCTCTGGCGTCGGTCACATTTTCAAACAAAAAGGCTTTGCGCTGAGCCTCTTTGAGGCCGCGAAATTGCCAGCGAACCAAAGGATGCAGCTCGGTGTCCTTATTGATCGCTTTTTTGATCCGAAGGAGCTTGCCGCGGGCTTCCAGAACGTGAAGGAACTCCCTTAGGTCTGCGTAGGGTTTTTGATGTTGTGTCGTCACGGTTAATCCTCTCTCCGCTCGTTTAGTCTTTTTTCCCGGCTTTCGCAAGCGAAGATCTCGCTTGCAAATCAGCCTCTGATCCGTAAGATGAGAAAAATTCAGCAAGAATCATTCGTGAGCCTGCGCATTTACAATACACTCTCGGGCACTAAGGAAAGTTTCGTTCCGATCAACCCGGGGCAACTGCGGATGTACGTTTGCGGGGTTACCGTTTACGACGATTGCCACGTCGGGCATGCGCGTTCGCTTGTGACCTTCGATATCATCGTCCGCTATCTTCGCTTTCTCGGCTACGACGTGACGTTTGTCCGTAACTTTACCGACGTTGACGACAAGATTATCCAGCGTGCCAGGGAACAGGGGATAACGGCGAAAGAATTGGCGGAGAAATACATTCAGTCTTTCTACCGCGACACGACCGCGCTGGGGCTGGTTGCGCCGAACTATGAGCCCAGAGCAACCGAGCACATTAGCGAAATGGTCGCTTTGATCCAACGCCTAGAAGAGAGGCGCGCGGCTTACCAGGTCGGTGGCGACGTCTTTTTTGCGGTGGAGCGGTTCCCGGCGTATGGAAAGCTTTCACGGAAGAAGCTCGACGAGCTGGAGGCCGGCGCGCGCGTGGAGGTCGACGAGCGCAAGCGCCACCCGGTGGATTTCGCCTTGTGGAAGAAAAGCAAAGAAGACGAACCGTTCTGGAACAGCCCATGGGGCAACGGCCGGCCGGGCTGGCACATCGAATGCTCGGCGATGAGCAGCAAATATCTGGGCCAACCGTTTGACATCCACGGCGGCGGGCTCGACCTGATCTTTCCTCATCATGAAAATGAGATCGCGCAGTCGGAGGCGGCGCACGACACGCCGTTTGTCCGCTACTGGATGCATCACGGTTTGGTGACCATCAACCAGGAGAAGATGTCGAAGTCGCTCGGGAACATCGCGACGATTCAGGAAGTGCTCGAGCGCGCGGACGCCGCGGCCTTGCGCCACTATTTTCTCGCCAGCCAGTATCGGAGTCCTTTGGACTTTTCCGATCAGGGTTTGGAAGAGGCCGGAAAAGCGCTGGATAGAATTTACGAGACGTTTGAGCGCGTGGAGCGGCTGGCGCCGGCAAACCACCGGACGCAGGCCAGTCCGGAGATTCTCGATGCCTTTCGGGAAGCGATGGACGACGATTTCAACACGCCCAAGGCGCTGGCG
>JBOHVR010000434.1:0-3883 GCA_050735755.1 Binatia bacterium | reverse complement strand
TGTGAGGGAAGGCTCAATCATCCCTCGGATTTGCGAGGAAAAAAAGTTGGCTGCACGCGCTATGGGGCTACAGCTATCGTGTGGGCGCGCGGGTTTCTCCTCGACGAATACGGGCTCAAGACGACGGACCTGCAGTGGTACGTTTCCGGCGCCGAGGTTTTTGTCGGCCGTGAGTTGCCCGTCAAGATCGAAAGATTGGAACCGCCCGCGCCTTTCGGACATGAAAAGGAGCACTTGGCCAGCATGGTGAGCGAAGGCGCTCTTCATGCGGCCGTCGTTCCCGGCGATTTCGGTTACCTGGGAATTTATGGCGGAACATTGCCGGCAACGATGGGAAAATTTCCCGGCGTAAAGCCGCTCTTTGACGACACCGATGAGATCATCCGGTATGTCAAGGAAAAGCGCATCTATCCCATCATGCATGTGATCGCGATGAAGGAAGATGTTGCTCAGACTCATCCCGACCTGCCGCGAAAGCTCGTCGAAGCCTTTCGCGCGGCAAAGGATCTCGGGCCGACTTACATGACGCCTGAGGAAGCCCGGGGTGATGAGAAGGAGAAGGCTGTCCTCGGGGAAGACCCGTATGCCTACGTGCTTGGAGAAACGGAGAAGCGGACTCTACAAGCCCTCAACCGCTACCAAATCGAGCAGGGGCTGATGAAAGAGACGCTTCCGGTCGAAAGCCTCTTTGTTCGGGAAACGTTGCGCTAGGTCGAAGGGACTTTGATCGCCCAGCATAAGGATGGAGTGGGTGGCTAATCGGGAGCAGCAGCGGAACGGCAAGTTTCACTTGATGATGTACGGCGGGAGCATTGATCCCGACCCGTCCCTGACTTATGGCCGGATATCGGACGCGAGCCGGATCTTAAAAAGCGCAGCTCCAACATGCCAGGTTATTGCGACAAACAAATTGACGCTCTTCTTGAAAAGGCGGAGGTGGAATCGGATCACCGGAAGCGCAAGGAGATCTTCAACCGGATCATCGTGAAAGTCAGCGAAGACTTGCCCGAGTTGCCGATCGGCTACGCGCCGCGCTTCTACACGTTCCGCGATTACGTTAAAGACTTTACAGTGAACGATGAAGGATAGTTCCAGTTCTGGGGCGTGGACTAAGTCGCGCCTGGCTGGACAAGTAGTTGTCCGTGGCCAGCTCTTAGCACTGTAGGATGGGTTGAGCGCCGCGAAACCCATCATTCCGAACATGTTAGCGATGCGGTGGGCTTGTCGCTTTGGTCCTTAACCCGCCCGGAAAGTCGGTGTCCTAACGCGGCACCTGTAGCCAGCGCTCGGGTTGAAGCCCCGGCCGGTCCGCGAAGCGTTGCGCGATCTCCTTCACCTTCGGGTGATCAGCCGAGGTCAGGCGGTCGTCCTTGTAGATGTAGCTATCTCCCACCTTCAGGCTGCCGCCGCGCATCTCGCCGGAAATGTGCATCAGATAGGGAAACTCTTTGGTGCGGCGGCTGTTGCCCATGTGGAAGTGAAAACTGCTCCAATGGTGATGCTCAACGAAATGACGGTAGGACTCGTTGGGACACTGGTGCGGCTCAAGAATCGCGGCGGGGTGCACCCCGCCATGGAACCCGCGCACTTCGTATGCGGCTTCACCAATATACTTGGACATGAATTTGTAGAAACGTGTCAGCGTATCGGCTTCCTGACCGCCTTCGAATTTCCGGACGGAACCTTTTTCGATGTGAACCCGGACGGGCTGCTTAAAAGGATTGGGCAGCCCAACGTGCCTGGCCCATATGACGCCAATCTCGTTGAGTATGGCCGTACCTTCAGCGTCGCGCGAGCGGATGGAAGGAAACACCCCCTCGGGAAATGGGCGGTACAGGCCGATCGTTCGGTAGTGAGCGTAATGCTCGGTTTCATCCGGCTTCTCGACAATGCCTTCCAAATGCGAGCCGTTGGGATGCGTCATGACCCATTGAGCGCCCGGCTTGACCAGCGCCGCGGCCTGAATTCTAACTTCTGAGACCAGCTCGTACGGCGTCAGTCCCCAGTTGCTGGTGAGCATTGCTGCCGTTGTGGCCATGTTGCGAATAAGCGGGATATCACGCTCCTCCAAGAGTTCATGCACCTCCTTCAGCTCTTCTTCGTAGGTCAGATCCGCGGAATTACTGATCAGCACGTCAGCTCCCTTAATGGCTTCTCTGACTACGGGAGGCACGCGCCAGGCCTTGCCGGCGTCCGCGCCTTCCCCCCACAGCACTGTCGGCCGTGAAGGCATGTCGGTCCACAGCACGTAGGCGTCCGCGCCGCGCTGCTGCACGGCGGCGTGAATCCACGCCACGGCCTCTTCATCGCAGACGTTGATCCCGCCGTACATTCCCTCATTGACGCCAATGATGAGTACCTGTTGACCGGGCTGAATCTTGGCGCAGTTGTCGACGAGATCTGCTACCGCGATGGCTGCCTGCTTGGGAATCAATGGAATTGAAGCCACAAATACCTCCCATACGTAGTTTCGAGCTTCGCGTCTCGGGTTTAGGGTTCAACTCGAAACTCAAAACTCGAAACCCGAAACACACTTTATGAAGCCGCTCTAGCTTTGCCCGCTTGCCCCTCGACCAGCGGGCGATACTTGGCGCACAGGCTCTTCCAGTGCTCGGCTTTCTTCCGCGCGCGATCGATGACTGCCTGTGAGAACTGAGCTATCGGAGTTCGCGTGGGTCCGGGGCTGCAATAGCCGGCGAATTCGAGCGTAAGCTTGCCGGCGCTTCCCTCGTTCGAGTCGGGACGGCCGCCTCCGCCTCCGCCAACGATTTCACCGATTACTTGCAGCGCCTCTTCATCTTTTCCTTCGCGGACAAGATTGCGCAAGTAGAGCACGGGCCACGGCCCCATCCAGGCGTCAATGGACCAGCAACCTGCCGCGCCCATTTTATAGAAAGGAAAGAGCTGCGCCTGGTTCGTGAGGACGCTGATTTTGCCGCGAATGATCTTTTGCAGGCTTACGAACTCTCGGGTGTCGCGGTGGCTGTCTTTCATCCCAATGATGTTGGGGACCTGCACGAGCTTATGAAACACAGATACCGGAATTTTGACTTTATGATTGACCGGATTGTGGTAGATGAGAATCCCGAGCTTGGGAAAAAGCTCGCCGATCTGGCGATAGAAATCGGCCATATAATCGGGCGTCTGGGCATCATAGTAGGGGAGGCCGAGAAGGGTGCCGTCGGCGCCGATGTCCTGGACGAACTTCAATCTTTGAACGACTTCCCGCGGATTGGGGCTCGTGCTGCCAATGAAAACCGGCACGCGTTTTTTGACCGCCTCGACAGTGGCCGTCGCTAGCGTTTTAAACTCGTCCAAAAAAAGATTGTAGCATTCACCGAAGCTCCCCGTCGTGGTGATGATATCGACACCATCTCGGATAATCCGATCTACGCTCGACTGAAGACTATCCACGTCAATCGTCGCCGTAGCTCCCAGATCTTCAGCATCTTTCGTAGCAAAGGCCGGCATCATCGCCATCACTCCGTTAACATCTTTCGCCGTCACCATAGTTTGCCTCCTTATGTTAGTGATCGTTAATCATTAAAGATTAGTTGTAGGATGGGTTGAGCCCTTCGACCCGCTGCTCAGGGTAGACTCCGCGATACCCATCGGGGGCCGTCCGAGGAGACGATGGGTATCGGCGTGGCGCCTCCACCCATCCTACTTGTCTTTTCAAAGGGGATGTCCAGCCATTGTCACCGACGGAATTGTTAAACGACCTTCTGAGCCAGCACAGTGGTTCAACTCGAAACCCGAAACGAAACTCGAAACTCTGAAACTTATTTGTCCAACCACACATAGTTCAACCCCCCGCCCCACGGGCGAAATTCGCCTTCGCTGTTCGTAATGAAACCCTTCACATAATCGCGCAACGCAAAAA
>JBOHVR010000433.1:0-4065 GCA_050735755.1 Binatia bacterium | reverse complement strand
TCTTGAAGCTATCAACAGCTCTCACTGAGGAAAAGGTGACCCGAACGCGCCTGTGTGAAACCGAGGTGAAAACTAAGGCACCGCAGGCGACAGCGATGACTCCCCTGCCCCTCCAAAAAGAAAAAGGCCCTGAAAAATCGAGCCTTAGAGATGGAGCGGGTGAGGAGGGTCGAACTCCCGACCTTATGCTTGGCAAGCATACGCTCTAGCCAGCTGAGCTACACCCGCACCCAGTGAATGGACTAACGGAAAACCGTTTCTTTGTCAATTGTACGTGGCGTGCTGTCTATGCCTGTAGACACGGAAAAACTTTACGTGATAGGCAACGCCCGACCATACGCACAGGAGCGTGGCAATCCACAACAAATACATGCCAATGAGGTAAAAATCGATCCCTAAATAGGTGTAGTGGACCAGTAAGCTAAAAACCGCCGCGGCTTGGAGAAGGAATTTGTATTTGCCCATCTCCTCGGCCGCCATCACCACTCCTTCCGTCAGAGCAATCCCGCGAATGATTGTTACCGCCGTTTCCCGGGTGACAATGACAACCACGAGCCACGCGGGAATGCCCGGCTCGCCGGCGCGATCCATCGCCGCAAGCATGATGAGCACGGCCACAATCATCATTTTGTCAGCTAATGGATCCAGAATTTTGCCCAAGTCAGAAACGGTTTGATGGCGTCGCGCAAGGTAGCCATCGAAAAAATCTGTCAGCGAAGCGACCAAGAAAAGACCGGCGGCTAGAGCACTGGAGAAAGGATCCGTGTAAATCAAAAGATAGACGATGACGGGGATGATCGCGATGCGAAAAAGACTCAAGCAGTTGGGCAGATTCCAGACACCACTCAAGCGGACAACAGCAGGTTCGAGCGCGGTTTCTGCCTTAGAATTGTCCGTCGCGATAACGCGAGTAGTAGGAAAGGACACGGCGAATGTACTCCTTCGTTTCAATAAATGGCGGAACTCCGCGATGCTTTTCCACGGCCTTAATGCCGGCATTGTAGGCAGCTAGCGTCAGCTGGAGATCGCCACGATACTGATCTAACAGGAGCCGGAGGTGCCGCACGCCGCCGTCGATATTCTCAGCCGGATCGTAAGCATTCGCGACATTGTGCAACCGCGCCGTGTCGGGCATCAATTGCATCAGACCCTGGGCTCCCTTATGCGATCGCGCATGGGAATTGAAATCCGATTCCACTTTGATGATGGCGCGCACGAGTTGCGCGTCGACGCCGTGGCGCCCGGCGGCGGAAGCAATGGCTCCCTCGAATTGCTGAAAGGACGCAGCACCGTTCTTGCCCGTACCGCCTAGGACTAAGGGATAACCGCATTCAGTGGGAACATTGGTGAAAAGCATTACGCCGTTCTTCCGACAACGGTAAATCTGATCGGCCCGGACTTCCTGATTGAACGACAAGAAAGGGAGAAAAAGGCCAAAGAAGACCAGCGTTTTCCGTAGATCAACCATCAAAAACACCATGGAAAATACGCTGAAGCACGGCGATTGTCAATCAAACGAAGCCGCCCAACCAAACCACGGTCCTCTTAATAAACCCGCATCGCCGTCGCAAAAAACGCGGACCAAAACGCAATTGCCTCACGCGTTATATTAAACGGAAGGATCGCGTCTTCATAATGAGGAACACTGATTTTCCCTCTTCCAGGCCCAATCTGCCAACGGCGGCGGCCGTGAGCCTGACGTAAAACAGCTCTCCCGCATCGACTCTGAGAAGAGCCTGACCGTCGAGCCGCTCCACACCGCGCACGACGCCCGGCAGAATGTTGCCGGCGGAGATCCCCTCCGGTCGTTGCGTGCCCACAAGGATGTCGTCCGCGTTGATTCGAATCTGCAAGAAGAAATTCTCCGGCGCGGGCAAATAGGGAATGAGAAGCTCCTGCCCGGATTCGAGGCGAACCAGCGTTCTTCCGGCTTCAGCGTCGGACTCGATAAATGTGACCGTGAAAACGTTTTCGACCTCTTCCTCTTCGATCTGCGCGATCGCATGGGTTGATCTCAGAACCTCTCGCGGCACTCCTTGGGCAATCAATTGCCCCCGCCGAATCATCAACACCCAATCCGCCAGGCTCAAAACCTCCGTTAGATTATGGGTCACGTAAATCATTGGAATGGAAAATTCATCGCGCACGCGCGCCAGATACGGCAAAATTCTTTCCTTGAGCCCGATGTCCAAAGCCGCCAGCGGCTCGTCCAAAAGCAGGAGTTGCGGGCGGGACAGGATCGCTCGCGCTACGGCTACTCGCTGCGCCTCCCCTCCCGAGAGCCGTGTAACGGCACGGTCGAGCAGGTCCCCGATTTCCAAAATTTCCACTACATGATCCATCGTGATGCGCCCCGGCTTCATGAAAGGTCCGCTCCGGTTGGCGCCGAAGAGAATATTTCTGCGCGCCGACAGGTGCGGGAACAGCGCACCTTCCTGGGGCACGTAACCGACCTCCCTTTCTTGAGGTGACCGGTTGATTCCCCGCGCGGACGAAAAAAGCGTTTTGCCGCCGATCTCGATTTCTCCCGTCGTCATGCTTCTCAAACCGGCAATCGCATCGAGAAGGCTGGTTTTGCCGGAGCCCGACGGTCCGAAGACCGCGATCACTCCGGCCGCGAAAGAAACGTCGATATCCAGCTCGAAATTTGCCAGTGGTATGCGGCAGCGCAGCAACATGTCACGCCTTTTTTCCTGAGCGCAGAAGCCATTCTGAGCACCAGACGAACGCAAACGCGAGCACCACGGTGATCCCCAGCAAAACGTAAGCGTTGCGGTCCTGTCCCAGTTGCACGAAGTTGAAGATCGCGAGCGAGAGCGTCTGCGTCTTGCCGGGAATGTTTCCCGCGACCAGAATCGTGGCGCCGAATTCTCCCAGGGCGCGAGAGAACGCCAGCAGCGCTCCCGCAATGATGCCTCGGTACGCCAGAGGCATCGTGATCACGAAAAAAATCCGCAGCGTGGATGCGCCCAGGGTCGCGGCGATCTGCTCCAGCCGGGGATTGACTTCCGCGAAGGAAGTTCTCACCGAGCGAACCAGAAGGGGAAAAGACATCACCCCCATCGCAATCAGAACGCCTTTCCAATTGAACACGATCTCGATTCCCCGATCATAAAGCCACTGGCCCACCGGGCTGCGCCGTCCGAAGATTTTCAGAAGAATCAGACCGGTTGAGACCGGCGGCATGACCAGAGGCAGCAAGACAATCGTCTCCACCACGCTCTTGAGCGGCCATTCCTTGCGCGCAAAGAGCCAGGAGAGCGCGATCCCAAAGGGTAGAATTAAAACCGTGCTGGCGAGTCCAACAGCGAGGGAAAAGAGAGTGATTTGCCAGGTTTCAAACGAGAAGAATACCAAACGATTCCCTTAAGTCCCGGGCACAAGTTTGCCGTCTTTGCACTCGAAAAGCTGGCCGGTCACATCCATAGGGAGCTGAGCCGCT
The DNA here is from genome assembly GCA_050735755.1 of Binatia bacterium. Taxonomy (GTDB): domain Bacteria; phylum Desulfobacterota; class Binatia; order UBA9968; family UBA9968; genus DATMAM01. The sequence goes on along the minus strand of JBOHVR010000433.1, from coordinate 623 downwards.
AAAACAAATCCGCTGCCCAAGATTTCAGGACTCGGCAGACTTTTTACCGCTTCTTCCGGCGCGCCTTCGGTGGCAATGGCAACGCGGGGAGAGAAAATCACGACGCAGACATTCGCCTCCCTGACTTCCTCTGCCACGTAGCGCGTGAACGTGCGTATTGCGTCCTTGGTCACAACATAGGCGCAGGCACCAGCGGGTTTCAGACCTCCTCCACCATAAAGATTGATGATGTGGCCGGATTTTCTGTCTTCCATGTGGGGCAGCACGTGCTTCGTGCACAGAAAGGTGCCGCCGAGATTCGTTTGCATGACACGGTCCCAGAAGTTTTTCTCCATGTCTCGGATGCGGGGCCAGCGCGGGATGCCCCAGGCAAAATGCGGGACGATGGCGGCATTGTTGACGAGGACATCGATCCGGCCAAAGCGGTTCAGCGCCTGATCGACCATCTTTTTCACATCGTCCTCGTTTCGAACGTCGGCCCTGATGCCCAGAGTCTCGGTGAGTTGGCCAATCTCTCCTGACGTTTTTTCAAGCCAATCATGATTGGCATCGGCGATGACAACCTTCGCTCCTTCCTGCGCAAAAGTTCTCGCCGCATGCCGCCCGATTCCCTTGCCGCCGCC
>JBOHVR010000432.1:0-4873 GCA_050735755.1 Binatia bacterium | reverse complement strand
CTCTTCAATAATGCGAAAGTTTAACGCAAATCCAAGGAGGCATTTTGTGATTTTGGTACGGTTGTATACGGGCGACGACGGTCAATCTCACTTCGAAGATCTCGATACGGGCGGCGCGTCAAGTTTGTTCTCAAAGATGCAGCCCGCGACGGGCGTTCTTTTCAAAAATGACCCATCGCCCCACATCCTGGACTGGCATCCGGCGCCGCGGCGCCAGTATTGCATTACGCTATCCGGATCCGTGGATATCCGGATCGGAGACGGCACGGTGAAGACCTTTAAGCCGGGGGACGTCTTTTTAGCTGAGGATCTCACAGGCGCGGGACACATCGCCGTTCCCAGGGACAACTGGACGAGAGTGTTCGTAACGATGGATTGAAAGCGGAGTGAAAAGCTGCAGACTTATTCCGCAGCGGCTCTACGCGCTTTCATTTTTTCCTGGATGAATTTGATGATCGGCGGCAGCAGGGACAGGAAGATGACGACGACAATCACCACATGGATGTGCTCGTCGATGTTAGGGACCATCTGGCCGAGAAAGTAGCCTGCGCAGGTCGTCGTCGCGACCCAACCGATCCCGCCAAATATGTTGTAGGCGAGGAACCGTTTGTATTCCATCCCGCCGACGCCCGCCACGACGGGGGCAAAGGTTCTGATGATCGGTATAAAGCGGGCGATGACGATTGTGAATCCCCCGTGCCGGTCATAGAACTCCTTGGTCGTGATAAGATGCTTGCGGTTAAAGAAGAGCGAATTTTCGCGCGTAAAAATCTTTGGTCCCGCGCGCGCGCCGATATTATAGCCGACGGTATCGCCTGCGATGGCCGCCAAACTCAGCGTGATATTCATGGTTAATAGATTCAGATCGCCCCGGGCGGCGAAAAGACCGGCGGTGACAAGAAGAGAGTCTCCGGGCAGGAAAAAGCCGATCAGCAATCCGGTCTCGACAAAAACGATGGCCGTCAACCCAACGAGCCCGCCGTAGCGGACCAGAGATTCGACGTCGTAAATCTTGTGGAATAGATCCCAGAGAAAATCCATCCGTCTTCATACCATTACTTTTGCGGATAAGCAAAAAAGCCGTGTCCGGGAAATACAGATGGGGAGAGAGATAAGGAGATGGGGGAGACAGGGAGACGGGGAGACAAGGAGACAGGGAGATGGGGACCGGGGTTTGACATAGTACTCGGTTATCAGATACTTCTTGTTGATATGACTACAACTCCGCAGCGTGACGTTGTCGTTGTTCACAGTTCAGACTTGCATCTCGGCACAGACTCCGTTTTTAGTCCGTATGCGGCCGATCCCTTATTGCTGCTGCGCGGGGTCTTGGAAGTCGCCAAGGAAGCGGACGCGGATCTCGTTCTTCTAGCGGGCGATACTTTTGACCATAACCGCCAGCCGTCTGATTTGATCGAGAAAATGGCTCAAGTTTTGGCCGAGTACGGCGCGCCAATCGTGATTTTGCCCGGCAATCATGATCCGCTGACGCCCGATTCCGTTTACCGGCGTCCCGAATTCGCCATTCCCGCCAACGTGTGCGTGTTGGGACTGACGGTCGATGAGATTGTGGAATTTCCGCGTCTCGGATTGGAAGTCTGGGGCAGGGCGCACGCGGATTACGCCGATATGGCACCGCTGCGCGATCCGTCCCCGCGCTCGATGCGATGGCGGCTTGCTGCGGCACACGGCCATTACGTTGACGAGCCGGAAGAGGCCGGACGCATGCTCGGTTCCTGGCTCATCCGGCGCAAAGACCTGATTGCTACGGACGCGCACTATGTCGCCCTCGGCCATTGGAATCGCGCCACGCGCGTGAGCGATGAGCAGGTCAATGCTTATTACTCAGGGTCTCCCGACCTGACAGGCGCCGTCAACCTGGTGCGATTCCGCGACAGCGGAACGGTCGAAGTGACGCAGGTTCCCGTGCCTTGTGCGCCGGCAGATTCAAAGGCGCAATCATCAGCGGTCAGATAATTCGCCCACCGTTGAGGAGGAAAAAGCGATGAACTTTGCCAACCTAACGGACAAAATCAACGAAGCGGGACAAGAGAAAAGAAGAATGACGCGGCTCTTCGCGGACGACACGTTTCGCTCGTGGATGCTTTACTTGGAGCCCGGCGATGGCACCGACATGCACTACCACATGGCGCCTGAAACCTTTCTCGTCCTCGAGGGCAAGGCGTCCGTCAAAGGGCTGAAAGGCGGCGAAGAAATCATCGAGAAAAATGCGGTTATCTTTTCGCAACCCAAGGACTATTATCAGATCACCAACGTGGGGACCGGCCCCCTCATCCTCTTCGGCAACCGTTCCGAGAATTTCGGCGGCGCGCACGTCTCGGCGGGAAAAGAAACGTTTTGACCACAGCGCTTCTCTCAGTCGGCCTCAGAAGAAACGGTCCTGCGCCGGTTCAATAATTTCAACACCAAAGGCGACAGTAAAACGAGCAGCGCCACAAAAAGGAGCGCTGCTGAGATCGGCTGGCTGATGAAAACAGTCGGGTCTCCCTGACTGATGGCCAGTGCCCGGCGAAATTGCTGCTCGGCCATCGGTCCGAGTATCATTCCAATGACTGCTGGCGCTACCGGATAGTCGAAGCGCCGCATCAAAAAACCCACGGCGCCGATCAAGTAAAGAAGGATGAGATCGATCGTCGAGTTGTTGAGAGTATAGGTCCCAAGCGAGGTGAAGACCAGGATCCCTGCATAAAGGTAAGGGCGCGGGATAGCAAGCAGGCGCACCCAGATTGTGGCCATCGGCAGATTGATGATCAGGAGCATGACGTTGCCGATATAAAGGCTGGCAATCATCCCCCAAACTAAATCCGGCGCCTTGACAAAAAGCAGCGGTCCGGGCTGAAGCCCGTACTGTTGAAATGCGGCCAGCATGATCGCCGCAGTGGCCGACGTCGGAAGGCCCAAGGTCAAAAGCGGCACCAGCACGCCGGCTGTGGATGCATTGTTGGCTGCCTCAGGTCCGGCAACTCCCTCAATCGCACCTTTTCCGAATTCTTCCTTGCGGGGGCTGAGCCATTTCTCCAATGAATAGCTAAGAAAAGTTGGGATCTCCGCGCCGCCGGCGGGAAGGGTGCCCAAAGGGAATCCCACAAGAGCGCCCCTGAGCCAGGGTTTCCATGAACGTTGCCATTCCTCCTTTGTCATCCAGATCGAGCCCTTGACGACTGAAATTTCTTCCCGAACGCTGCCGGCCTGCGAGGCGACATAGAGCGTCTCGCCAACTGCAAACAGGCCGACGGCCACAATCACTACATCGATCCCGTCGAGGAGTTCCAAAATCCCGAGCGTATAGCGCGCCTGCCCCGTCTGTTGATCAATGCCGATCAATCCTAAGCCCAAACCGAAAAACAGGCTGGTAATTCCGCGCAGTGTCGATGATCCCAACAGGGAGGACACGGTAGTGAAGGCGACGATCATGAGCGCGAAGTATTCGGCGGGACCAAATTTCAAGGCGACCCGGACCATGACGGGCGCGATGAAGGTGAGACCGATCGTGCCTAGAGTTCCCGCCACAAACGAACCAATGGCTGCCGTTGCCAGCGCGGCTGCGCCACGGCCTTTTTGCGCCATCTGATTGCCGTCAATCGAGGTGATGATCGATGCACTCTCGCCGGGCGTATTCAGCAGGATTGAAGTGGTCGAACCGCCGTACATTCCTCCGTAGTAGATACCGGCGAACATGATAAAAGCGCTCGTTGGCTCGAGTTTGAAAGTGACGGGCAGCAGAAGCGCGACCGTGAGCGCCGGGCCGATTCCCGGAAGTATGCCAACGATCGTGCCCAGGGTGACTCCGATCAGCGCCCACAAAAGGTTCAGCGGAGTTAAGGCGACCGAAAAACCATGCCAGAGGGCGATTAGAGTTTCCAATGCTAGCCCTTTTTAGGAGATGAACAGTTCGAACAAGCCCGAAGGAAGGTGAAGCTCAAGTAAGCGCGTGAATGAGAGGTAAGCGACCACAGCCAGTAAAAAACCCACCAGCACATTAGTGAAGTAGCGCCGGCTGCCCAGGCCGCGAGCGGCGAAGATGAACAAGCACGTTGTTGACACGATGTAACCGGCTCGTTCCATCAATATCACGTTCACAATGAGGCCGGCTGTGATCCAAGCCACGGCAGCCCAGTCTTTTGGAGCGTGAGAGAGACTTTGCTGCTGGCCCGTGTCGGCCGCTTTGCGCGCTCCGATCGTCTGCCAGAAAAGAAGGATACCTGCTCCGGTCAGGCCACCCCCAACGAGATAAGGAAAAAGGCGCGGGCCGATGCGGGCATAAGTCCCAAGCACAGGGATGGCTCTGGCCTCAAAGATAAAGAAGAGACCCAGGCCGAAGACGCCGCTAGCCAAGAGGAATTCGCCAACGGAGAAGTGACGGGTGCCCTTTCCAGAGCCAGCGGTGGAAACTTTTTTGGATCTCACTTTATTTTATGAGCCCAATTTCCTTTAAAATGCCCCCCACACGCTTATTTTCCGCCGTCAAGAACTCGGCAAAGGCATCACCCGCGAGAAAGAAGTCGTTCCAGTTTCGGGTCTTGAGAATTTTTTTCCAGGCGTCGCTCTTGGCCATTTTCTCAATCGTGGCAACAAGAGCTTTCTTATCGTTGGCGCGAATCCCCGGAGCACCGACCACGCCGCGCCAATTAGCGAGCGCAACGTTTACCTTCTGTTCCATAAACGTTGGAATATCCACTTCTGAAAGACGTTTTTCAGAGCTGATGGCAAGCGGGCGCAATTGACCGGCCTGGATCTGCGCTAGCCATTCGCCGTAACCGCTCACTCCGGCCGTGACGTGCCCGCCGAGAATAGCCGCAAGAGCCTCGCCACCGCCGGAATACGGAACGTAGTTTAGACGCGAGGCCGGAAT
>JBOHVR010000431.1:0-4017 GCA_050735755.1 Binatia bacterium | reverse complement strand
GTACTGCGCCCGGTAAGCTTGAGCTTGAACCAGCATCATCTTCTTCGCCAATCCGTACGGCGCGTTGGTCTCTTCCGGATAACCATTCCACAGATCGTCTTCTCTAAAAGGGATCGGAGTGAACTTGGGATACGCGCAAACGGTGCCGACGGCAACGAACTTTTCCACCGCAAATTGTCGGGCGTATTCCATCAATTCAATCCCCATTATGGCATTGTCGTAGAAAAATCGTCCAGGATTCGCCCGATTCGCGCCAATGCCTCCCACAACGGCTGCCAGGTGGATGACAATGTGGGGTGCGGCGTCCTCATAGAGACGAATGACGCTACCTCGGTCACGTAAATCATACTGCTTGGAGCGGGGGATAATCAGTTCTCGACAGCCACGCTCTCGCAGTTTCTCCACGACGAAGGAACCTAGGAAACCGGCCCCGCCGGTCACAATGACTCGCTTAGCCGACAAATCCATCTGCCTAACTCACCATCATCGTTCGTAGCTTAACATTTCTTATGCCCGCCGACCACGAGGCGGGCTAAACCCCGAACCTCGCTCTCCACCCTCTAACCTGTTTTCGCTTTGTTGTTATAGCAACCCGCGAGCAGGCCAATCTCGGCTGCTATGTTTCGCGGCGACCTCCGTGCAGTCTCGCCAGTCGAATCCGGCGTAGGAGAACGCCCCTGCATAGTGACCCAGAAAAAGAATTGCTTTTGACTTTTTTTTCTACCAATTACCTTGACGCCTCAATACCATACACCGCAATGCCGTCCCCCTTGGGACAGCTTCTCTCTTGAAGAAGACACTGCTCGTCATTTAGCGATATTGCTTTGGGGAGTAATTTCCCTTCGCCGAAAAATGAGGATGCCGGGAGCGTCGGGCAACGGCGGTTCCAAATCAAACAAGCCACTAGTCCGAACTTTCTTGAGCATTGGGAGGTAGTTTCGGTTTAGGGCTTGGCTGTGAGAGTCCGCTGCCACTGGATCCGGATCGGGATTCATCGTGACGTAGTAACGAATCTGCGCGGACAAAATCCAGTTCCATATCTTCTCTGGAGACTGAGAGAAATCGCGGACAGAGCCATAATGACAGCCTATTCGGTTATCGAAACTGAGACTCTTAGCGGCAAAGTAGGCAGCTGACTCATGGTTGAGCCAGGGTTGCTCGATGCCGATGATAGTCCAGTAACGCTCTGAACCCGTCTTCGTACAAGTTCTGGACACAATTGAGTTGAGAATTGTAGCCTTCTTTGGGTCGCTGTCTGGCGGAAATAACCAAGCCGCCGTCGGAACTACGCGTAAGAAACCTAAAGCTTGTCCATAGGTGCCGGCCAGTTGCCCCAAAAAAAAGACGGCGGTTAACCCAACCAGCACGGGCTTATTAATTTGCGCCAGCGCCCAACAAATAAGTACAACGACGTACGGCAGTAAAGGCAATAGATACCTTTCTGCTCTATTCGAACTAAAGGAAAATACGATCAAGACCGTTATTATTTGCACGGCAGAAATCGCGCTGCATAGCGTGAAGTGCTTACTGAATGGCCTAGGTCTGATAAAATAAGCAGTGACGGCAAACACAACGACCAAGCTGACAAGAAGAAAAATACTGGGGGGAAAAAAGCTTTCCTGGAAAGCTCCTAACCAGTAGATCATCGTACTCATAAAGGTGTCTTTTTTGCCGTAGATCTCCGCTATGGGCCCCGACGAGGCAACGGCGACATGCTGCATAACATATGTGATATTTCTGTAGTACCAACCGACCGCGCCTAAGCTGAGTAAGACTCCAGCTGCAAGCGTTACCATAAGCCGCTTTTTTGAGTATTCTCGTTTGACTAAAGAGACCGGTTCCGGTCTAAAGACGTACCAGAGCGCAAGCAACCCGGGCCCGGCACAGTAGAGGGGCGAACTTACCTTAGCTAGCATGGCAACAGATGTGACTGCCAGTAACTGGCTCAAAAGAAAAGCCCGGTTGAATTTGGGGGCAAAACTCATGATCAGCACTAACCAGGTGACAGCCAAAAGTTGTAATGGCTCGGTAAGGTACTGGTGCGCCATGCCGATAAATAAGGGACCCGAGACACTAAGTAAACAACCCGTGACTGCAAGCAGCTGGTCTTGAGACGATAACTCCAAAATGGACCGGTACATGAACACGAGAGTAAGCAATTGAGTAACGAGGATGGAAAGCATGAGAGCAACATCAATTGAGCCTACTAGTCCTCCCAAAGGTACGAAAAATTGACCCAACCAGGCAACTCCCGGCGCTTTCCAGTGAAGCACGTCAAGCATCCGAGATATCCAATCGGTAGGTTCATGCACGAGAACATGAAATAGCTCCACTGAACTCCTGCCATAGAAGGCCTGATCCCAATGCCAAACCGATTCGTCGAGTGCTATCCAAAGGACGCTGGGAGAGATCAGCGCAACCGGCACTAGATAGGCTAGCAGTGGCTTGAGTTTGCTGCCGGAAAGGGGGTTCATACCTGTGTGAGCTAATCCAGCCGCCGCAGTACAATCTGTGCAAACATCGCCAGCAGCTTGCTCCAGCGGTTCAAAGAGTTTTCCGCCTGTCGCCACAGCCCGAAGCTCCAAGCAGGGGTAAGACTACGCAGGGAGACGCCGCCGGAAACGAGATAGCGAAAAGGCATGATCGGCCTAATCAGTTCAATCTGCCAGCACGGAAACTCTTGCTCAAATTTCAGCCGGTCCCGGGCAAAGATGATCCAAGGGAGCGCGTCATTTGCGCCTGAAAGAGGGCCGCTCATTGGAAATTCCCACGACGGAATTCCGGGCTGGAAAGGTTCGTGGTGCAACCGGGTGTAGACGAACCGAGACCACGGGGTAACCCATGGCTCAATCATCGCCACCACACCGCCAGACCGCACACAGCGAGCAGCCTCGGCAAAAAAAAGTCGCGGTTGGGGCAGATGGTGGAGCACGTTGGTCATCACGATGCCGCGTAAAGATTCGGCTCCAAACGGCAAGCGCAACCCATCTAACACCGCGCGGATATTAGAACAATAGAAGAACTCTGAAGTGATCAGGTCGGGAACAAAATCGCGCATAAATCCGCCGCCCGCCCCCAATTCCAGCACGGCCCCTCGACCGGGTGGCAAGACCGCGACGATCGCTCGATACCATTCCTCGTAAATCTGTCGTAAGAAGGTCTTTTGCTGAATAATCTGCCGCCGTAGATGAGTAGTGCGCGGGTCGTCAATATCCAGGCCCCTGGTCAAAGGATGGGCCAACCATGTTTTGAGCATCACCTAACCTTTACACAAATTTGAGCCGCTTGGCTGCAAATATTGCCATCTTCAGCAGTAGCCAGCCGTGCTTCCAACGCTGAATGTTTGTGGTGCCGTAGGTACGTTCGCGATAACGAATCGGCAAATCGATAATCTTCAGGTTTAATTTCACGGCGCCAAAAAGCAAGTCAAAGTCGCCAAAAGGGTCAAAGTCGCCAAAATAAGCGCGATTGACGGCGAGCGCCTCGTAGTCCCTCTTCCACAAAACCTTGGTTCCGCACAAGGTATCTTTGATTGCCTGACCCAACAGCCAGGAAAAGGCAAGGCTGAAAAATTTGTTGCCCAAGAGATTTAGAAAGCGCATCGCCTGTTTTTCCATAGGATAAATCAGCCGAACACCATTGATAAATTCACCCTTGCCGGAACGGAGCGCTTCATAGAAGCGCGGTAAATCCTCAGGCGCCACGGTCAGGTCGGCATCAAGGATCATCAGTACCTCGCCGCTAGCTCGGGCAAAGCCTAAGCGGACCGCATCACCTTTCCCCTTCCCGCTCTGCCGTAACAGTTGGCAACACCGTTCTGGGTGAGCAGCGATTGCCGCTTTGATGGCGTCGTAAGTGTTGTCGCGTGAATGGCCTTCAACAAAAACCAGCTCTGTTTGTTGACCCATGGATGGTGTTCGCGCAAAGATCTCCGCAATATTGCCGGCCTCGTTTCGGGCGGGAATAATCACCGACACAGAGGACGGCTTGGCGGATGGGTTGGAGCACGGCTTAGGT
>JBOHVR010000430.1:0-2992 GCA_050735755.1 Binatia bacterium | reverse complement strand
GACCAACCCTGACTTGGAGACGAAGGAATACACGTACGACCGCTGGATGGAGTCGGTCGGAATACCGATCCATCGCGGCTACTTCATCGGGGATTTGAGAACGGTCGAGCTGGGATGGTGGGACGAGCGGCAGTGTAATGCGGCGTTTATTCAATTGATGGGGCAGGAAGGGATCACCTCGGCTACGGTCATGGAGATTCCGGCAGGGAAAACTCTGCCTCCCGTACGATTCGCCCTGGATGAGCTCATTTACGTATTGGAAGGCCGCGGCGTCACCACGGTTTGGGCCGCCGACGGAGCGCCGAAAAAGACCTTTGAGTGGCAAGACCGCAGTTTGTTCCAACTCCCCCACAATTATTTTCATCAACTGGGCAATATGCGGGGCGACAAGCCGGCGCGGGTGTTGCGCTACAGTTATTTGCCGTTAGCGATGTCGCTTATGACCGAGCCGCGCTTCTACTTCAACAACCCCTTTCAGGACGAGGATTACCTGGGACGGGCTGGCGAACTATACTCCGAGGCAAAGCTCGTCACGGACGGAAACGCGGCGCATGCGTGGGGTGGCAAGAGCGTGTATTGGTTCGGCAATTTTTTCCCGGACATGCGCGCGTGGGATAGTTTCAGCGTCAACAAAAGAGGCGGGTTTAGCGTTACCATCGTATTCCCGAATTCAGAGATGTCCTGCCACATGTCGGTCTTTCCCAATCGCACTTACAAAAAAGCCCACCGGCACGGCCCGGGGCGCGTGATCGTCATTCCCGGGGGCGAGGGATACTCGGTCTTGTGGGAAGAAGGCAAGGAAAAGATCGTCTGTCCATGGCACGAGGGCAGCATGTTTGTCCCTCCGAACAAGTGGTTCCATCAGAACTTCAACACCGGCATCACTCCCGCTCGATACCTGGCGCTGCATCCACCGCGGCAGTTCCGCGGCCATGCGGAAAAAGTCGAGGATCGCGCCAAAGACATGATCGAATATTCCGCCGAGGATCCATGGATTCGCAAGAAGTTCGAAGAAGAGTTGCGCAAAAAAGGAACCTCGAGCCTCATTCCGGAAGAGGCTTACAGGGTCAGCAGCTATGAATGGCACCCGAGAAAAGCGGGATAAAAGTTTCCACCATGGGTCAAAAATCCCCTGGTGGCGTTGCACACCGGCGGCGGCACGCGCGGTTCTCCTACGCCTCCTGCCGCCGCCTTGCCGGCCACGATATGCATCTCGAGGACCGGCGTCGCGTTTCTATGGGGAGATGGGATTTCGCGTGCGCAATAAACGCTTCGGGCTCCCTTTTCAACTTTTTCATTTTTAAATTTCCTCACCGGTAGCCCTCGGCCTGCATGCTGAACAGATGGGCGTAGATGCCTTGCCGGCGGAGGAGCTCTGGGTGGCTGCCGATTTCCACAATTCGCCCTTCTTGGATCACGACTATGCGGTCCGCCATACGCACGGTCGAAAACCGATGGGAGATCAGAATCGCCATTTTTCCAACCGTAAGCTCTTGAAAGTGACGAAAGATCTCGTATTCGGTCGCGGCGTCCATTCGATGCCGGCGCGGAGCGGAACGGGCAGTCTTTGCTGTCGAGCGGCGAGGGCCATTTGCGGCGTTAAGTCGAGAAAGTCGAACAGATGGGCCATGAACAGATTGTTCTCGTAAATCGTGCCGATTGAGCCTTTTCCGTCAAGGCCAATCGACCTTTCAGGCGATTCTTACGGGGAAGTAAAGGGTCATGTCCCCGAGAGAGATCCTTCCCTCTAGGGTGCGCCAGACGATCCAGGCATAGGAGCCGTAAAATCCCAGTGTGGCGATAAGACCCAAACTGAATCCCACAACGGCGCGCCTCAGCGCGAGCGACTTGTCTTCTTGAAAGAACTTTTCGAAGAGCGTCAGGTAGCGCTTGAGTAAAGTGTCGCCGAGGTTGAAAAGCTTCACCTCTTTAGCCGAGCTATCTTCGGTCAGCAGCCGCGCGAGGTAGTTGATCTGGCGCGTCTCGGGGGCCCGCTGGGTGAGCAGTCTAAAGCCTTCTTCCGAGAAGCGTGTCGCCGCAACGAAAGCGGGGACGCTTGTGATCAACAGGATCACCACGAGCCAAGGACTGAAACGGAGCAGGAGCACGGCGAACGAGATCAAAGTGATCGTGTTCTGCACGATCAAGAAAGTGTCATCGATGAGATCTACGGGCTTGTACCCGGCCTCGCGGCGGGCGTTCTGCAGGCGATCGTAAAATTCCGGGTGTTCGAAAAAAGCGAGGTCCAACGTCAGCGCCTTGCGGATGACCTCGCCACGAATGCGGTTGGCGAGTTGGAGCTGGATGAGCTGTTGGATGAGTTTGCGCGCGTGATTGATCGCGGTGTTGAGCAGGAAAAGGGCCAGCTCGATCATCAAGTACACGAAGATCGTCCTGATCCGTTCCGGGTCGCCGCCGCCCTGGATCGAGGCTACCACCCCGTCCACGACCAGCTTGCCCACCCACGCCTGAGACGCCGGCAAGAGCGCTCCACCCAGGGTGAGAAGACCCAATCCCATCGTAGCCCAGCGGTTGGTTTGCCATACCAGCGCGACGGCGTGCGGAGTGTGAGCGAAGGAGCGACGGACTTCCTGCCACTTCTGCAGTAGGGGGCTCATAAAAGAAGGTCTCCTGTACCGGTCAACTTTGCTTGAGACCAGAACATATAATATTTTTTGCGCTGATAACTATCGCCGTAATGATTGATCAGGATACGTTCAAGTCTATTGGCACTAGCAGGTTGAAAAACCCTTTCGGAGTCCTTCGACGGTGCTCAGGACGAACGGAGGGGCCTCGATATTGTTGATGATTTTCCGTTCTGCTGAGCCTGACGTAGTATGAGGCTCTCGAAGCATTCCCAGTCTTTTTTCAACAACCTGCTAATCTAACCCGACTTTCTCAACCGGAGGGGTAAGGAATTACAAAACTCAATAAAAACAAGCCTCATAATCAAAAGGTCTCCACTACATTTCGGTTGCGGGCGTTAGTGTAG
>JBOHVR010000429.1:0-5323 GCA_050735755.1 Binatia bacterium | reverse complement strand
GTTACAGAGACATTGTTCCAGAAGCGGCTGGTCTAGCTTTACGATCGGCAGGTTTGGCTCGGCATCGACGAAGATCGCATGCTCGCCAACGCTCTCGCCCGCCAACTCGATGGCTGCTTGAATGATCTCTCCCACCTCGCACCAATCCAATTTCGGCTGGACCACGCCCGATTCAATGCGCGTCATGTTGAGCAGGTTGTTGATGACCCGGTGCAGACGTCGCACGGCCAATTGCATCTCCCGAACGGTTGCGTATCGTCTTCCGTCATTGTCGATTTGCCCCGCCAGCGCGTCCACGCCGGCCTGCACGGCTGACAAGGGGGTCTTGAGTTCGTGTGAGACACTTTGCAGGAACGCGCGCCTGAGCTGCTCCGACGCGTCAACGATCTCGGCATGTTTGAAAGCTTCTATGATATGGTCTTTTTCGAGAACCAGTCCGATCAGTACCGCAAAGGCTTCGAGCAGATCCCTTTCGCTCAGCGCAAAAGATTTATCTGCTGGCGGGCATACGGACAGCACGCCCATGACCGCGGTGCGACCCTGCAAAGGCAAGTGCAGGGCCTCGGAATCCGGCAACGTACCGGTAAACTTTCCAGCTGGCATGCGGCGTTCAAAGGCCCAGGCTGCCACGCTCTTCTCCTCCTCTGAGGGGGCGAAGGAGCTGGCAGGATGGGGAAGAGTCGAAAGCGTGTGATCTTTTTGCCGGAGCAGAAGCGCCGCCTTAGCCGCAAAGATGGATTCAATGAGATTGACGGCTGCGCGAAGGCCGTTATTCAGGTCCGTGGCGAATGCAGCCTGCTGGGCCAACTCGTAAAGAGCTGCGGTTCGTCGTTCTCGCTGGCGTTCGGCGATTTCGTTGCGACGCAGTCGGCTGGTCAGGTGTCCCATCGCCAAGGCGACCACAAAAAAAGCCACGAACATAATACCGTCGTGGAACCTGTGGATATGAAAAGTGAAGGGCGGTGGAACAAAAAGGAAATTCCATAAGACAGCGCTGGTTGCGGCCACTGCTAGAGCGGGCCCGCGGCTCAACTTCAATCCCACAGCGACGACCAGCAGGAGGTAGAGCAGCGCCACGGTTTGATAGCCTGTGAATGGCTGCACCATCCAAGCCGCTATCGTCAGCGCGAAAATGGAGATCCCGGCTAAAAGAAATTCGTTGACCGGCAGCGAGGACTGCATCGATCTGCTATTCGTGTCATCTCTCGAGGGATCCTTTTGCGCTTGATCCGTGGCGCGGTTCGGGCGCGAGTCTGCTCCCATACGGAACTGATTATATCTTGTTTGGTCTAGAGGATCTAAGACCAGATTCAGGGCTGCTGACATCCCAATAGAAGAGGTTACCGGCAAGAGATCTTGTTTGCGATGCTTTCTGCGCCTATGATGCGCCCATTGAAGCAAGCTGCCAGAGGGCAAAGAGCTACTTGCAGGTTGCTGAAAAAAGTACGGAATGCTTCGAGAGCCTCGGCATGAACGGAATTATCTCAATCATTTCAAATTGTTTTCCGTTCGTCCTGAGACGTGTCGAAGGACTCCGAGACAGTTTTTTCATCCACCTGCTAGGCCGGCCACAGGCTGGGCAGTTTGATTATGATCATCGAGTTTCCGAACAATCGAAAGTAGTCAAAGAAGATCCCCTGCGGGAAGGAGGCCTCAAGAATGAAGACCAAGCTTCATAGAGTGCTCCCGTTGTCCACTTTTTTCTTCTCCTGGCTTTTTGCTTCGGCCAACCTCGCGGCCCAGCCCAACGCCGTGCTCTTAAAAGCCAAACGAGACGCGGAAGCCAAGGGCTATATCTTTGAGACCAGTCACGACGAGATCGTGGCCAAAGCTAAAAAAGAACGAAGGCTCAAGGTCCTTACCGGCCTGGATCCCGCCTCCCATTCGCCGATGATGGAGAGCTTTAAGAAAAAATATCCTTTTATCGAGGCAGTCGAGACACATGAACTTGACAATACCGACGCCTCGCAGCGCTTTCTCGCAGAGTTAAAGGCGGGGCGCGCACGCGAATGGGACGTCGCCTACCTCTCCACCGAAGTCTACGCAGACTATCCTCCCTTGGCGAAGAAGTTTGATGTTTTGAGCATGGCCGAACACGGGATACTTAGAATTTCGACCCGGATGGTGGATCCCAAATACCGGACCATTGTGGCACTCGGCAGCACGATCAGCGTTTCTGCCTACAACAAGACGCTCATACCGCCCGAGAGGGTGCCTAACAAATGGGAGGACTTTCTCAAACCCGAACTGAAGGGAAAGAAATTTCTCGTCGAGGTGATTCCTTATCCGTTCGCGGCTTTTCCCGCCTGCCCGGAAGAAGGGCTGGGTTTGGAGTGGGGATTAAAGCTCGCCCGTGGCCTCCGCGAACAAGACCCCATTTGGATTCGCGGCAATACCAGGGCGCTCACGGCGATGATCGCGGGAGAATACGCGCTGCACTTTGCCACCCACTACCAATCCGTCGTAAGGGCCATGGGCAAGGACAAGACAGGTTCGCTCCAGGCAAAAATCATCGAGCCGGTGCCGGTACGGTTGACCGAAATGAAAATGGTTCTCAACTCTGCCGCGCACCCTTATGCCGGCCTGTTGTTCATTGAGCATGAGGCCAGCGCCGAGGGGCAGGCCATCATCGACAAATACGGGCCGCTTAAAGGATCGCTCTTTGTGCCCGGCAGCGCTCTCGCGAAAGCGGTCGAAGGAAAAAAGCTATGCGTCTCGGGCTTTGACGAGCATGGCAACAACAAAAAGTGGATGGCGATGGCCGTCGAGGCGTTTGGCTTTCCTAATGCGGGGAAATAGCCGCGGCCCTTCACCGTGCGCGAGAAGAAGCACGCCGGAAGCAGACCGAAGTGCGAGCTTCCAAGTGAGCGTAATGCCGTGAGTATCCGCGGACATTACATCGAGCCGTATCTGCTGGTAGGGTTAACCATATGAAAACAACCATAGAGCTGCCTGAACCCTTGCTGAAAGAGGCTAAGAGGGAGGCTGCACGCAAAAAGACGACAATAGGGCGCTAATCGAGCAGGGTTTGCGGCGAGTCTTGGCCGAGCGGCGCCATCCCGAAAGCTTTCGTCTCCGCAAGGTGACCTTTCGTGGACGGGGGCTGCAACCAGGCGTTCGGAATTTGCAATGGGAGCGGATCCGCGAGCTGTCCTATGAGGGACGAGGCGCGTGATTGCGCTTGAGACGAGCATTCTGGTTTTCGCTGACCGCGAAGACAGTGAGATGTGGCTCGCTTTAAGTAATCAACTTTGGTCTTTACCCTCCGCAACAGCTTCAACAGGTTTAAACAGGTTTAAGAGGAGGTGACCGTATGAGACTACGGGCGGGTAATGCCTGCTGGCATGCGCATCATATCTTTGCGGCAGCCACGTGCAAGGAAGCGGGGTTCTTCGATCAGGAGGGTCTTGATGTTGAAGTTGTCCACGCTCAAATCTACGCGGAAGGCCTGAAGGCGAGCCAGCCGGGCGGCGAGCGCTACGACGAAGTCGGCAAAGTCTTGCCGGACATGATCCGCTTCAACATCGATATCATTTGCGACATCCACTTGCCCACGATCTTCAACGAGCGGCTCCTTGGCAACGACGAGCTGCGCATCATCGGAGGGTGGCGCAGTTATTTCCCTTATTGTGTCATGGCCCGAAGCGGGATAAATTCGATCGCCGACCTCAAAGGCAAGCGGATCGGCGAGTGGTACCGTGGCTCGCAGTACACGATCTGGTTCGAGCGTGAATTGCGCAAGGTGGGCCTGGATCCGGACAAGGACGTGCAGTGGATGACCGGGTATCAGTACGGCTCCGCGCGCGAAGCGTGGAAGCCGCTCCTGGCCGGCCAGACGGATGTGGCCGTGGTTCAGAACCCCTGGGTTCCTCGGCTCCTAGAGCAAGGCTTCAACAAGATTTTTGACTTCATCGAGCATCACAAACCGCACGGCCGGCCCGAGCGCGTCACGGTTGCGCGCAAACGCTTCATCGATCGCCATCCGGAGCTCATCAAGCGGTATTGGAAAGCGACGATCCGCGGCTACCAGTTCATGCGCATCGTGCCGGAAAACTATCCGTTCCAGCGCTACGTCGAAGCCAAGCTGCGCACCAACAACCCGGATGAGTCGGAGCGAATGCGTCCGCTGCGGGGCGATATGTCCAAGGAAGGGCTCGAGCTGATGGAAAGCAGCTTTTACCCTTTGGACGGTAAGATCAGCGTCGAAGGCGTCGCAAAACTCGTGGAGGAATTTAAGGAAGGCGGTCTCTTGCCGCACTCGGTGAGTCGCTCCGACATCGAAGAGGTCGTAAGAAACGACCTGGTCGAGGAGGCATGGGCGGAAGTATCGCAGACCGACGAGATCAAGCGCAATCTGGAGCGCCTTCAGCCGGCGATCGAGAGATACGGATTTTAGTCATGGGTCATGGAGGACAGCTCTATGAGCATGGCGGAACCGCAACCAAGAAAAAGCAACACGGATTCACCACTAAGGTCGCGAAGAGCACGAAGGAAAGACAATTGTGCCCAAAGGCGCAAGGGGAGAAAAATATTTTCGTAACCTTCGGGCGCTCCGGGCCGGACGTCACCCTCGAATGTCTCATCATGACCGGCAGGTTCGCACCGGCCGCACAAACTTTGAAGCATAGCCGTACGTAAGGGGAAATTGTGAAGCTTCGCATCGGCAACGGCTGTTGGCATGCGCGCCACGTGCTTGACGCTTCGGTGTGCCTGGAAGCGGGCGTTTACGCTCAGGAAGGGCTCGACGTCGAGATTGTCCATGCCAAAATCAATCCGAAGGCGATTGAGTCGAGCCGGCCGGACGGCGAGCGTTACGATGAAGTGGGCACAGTTTTGCGCGACATGATGGCTTTCGGAATCGACATCATTACGGATATCCACGTTCTCACGCCTTTTGCCGAGAGGCTTCTCGGCAACGACGAGCTGCGGATCATCGGCGGATGGCGCAACCAGTGCGTCGGCTCGCTGGTAGCGGCCCCCGGGATCAAATGTTTCGCCGACTTGAAAGGCAAGCGGATTGGGGATTGGTACAAGGGTGGAATTACCACGATGTGGTATGAGTACCAGTTGCGCAAGGCCGGATTGGATCCGGCGCGCGACGTCGAATGGAAAATCGGCTACCGCTACGGCTCCAGGCGCGAATCGTGGAAAGCGCTTTTACGCGGCGACACAGACGCCGCCACGGTACAGAGCCCTTTTGTTCCCAGACTCCTGGAACAGGGATTTAACGAACTTTACGATTTTGTCGAAGAAGCTAAACCGCATGGACGCCCGGAGCGGGTCACGGTCGCGCGCGAATCGTTTATCGAGCGCAATCCGGAGA
>JBOHVR010000428.1:0-3212 GCA_050735755.1 Binatia bacterium | reverse complement strand
CGTGCGGATAGTCGTTCGACCACATGCAGTTGTCCGTCCCCCACCAGGACAAAAGGCGCCCTCCCGTCTCGTCATTAAAAAACGTGGCATAAACCTGCCGATAAAAATACTCGCTGGGCCGTTGCTTGATGGGCAGAGGCTCGACGAGACGATGGCGCTCGTAGTATTTGTCACATTGCTCGAGCCAAAAAGGCACCCAGCCGACTTCATTTTCCACAACGACCACTTTCAAACGGGGAAACCTTTCCAGCACGCCTGAAAAAATAATGTCAAACAAGCTGTCGATGACCTCCTCAAGCTTGATGTTGATGCTGCGCCGATAGCTTTGCAGCCCATGGACGTCCAGATAACCCCTGCTCCGGTATCCGGTGTTGATGTGCAAGCTCACCGGCATCTCGAGCTCCTGAGCGGCGGCCCAGAAGGGGTCGTAATGTTCGGAGGTAAACGCCAGATCGGGCGGCGGAAGCTGCCAGATTATCGCGCCCTTCATGCCGGCTTTCTTGCAGCGAGTGAGCTCGTTGACTGCGTGGTTGATGTCATTGGTTGAGATGATCGCGATTCCCAGGAGGCGCTCCGGCGCAACGCTGCAATATTCTGCAATCCAATCGTTGTAGACCTGAGCGCATGCCTCCTGCAGAGCCGCATCCTCAATGAAGAACAACTTGCCTCCGAGGCTGGGGTAGAGGACTTCGGCGCCAACGCCGTCCTGCAACATCTCGCTCAGGCGCGCTACCGGATCTCGACCCGCGCGGCGCTCGGCATGACTGACCGGTTTGCTCTCTTCAATCTTCTGCCTCTCGTCTATGCTCGCTTTGAGATGCACAGGCGGTTTACCGCCTCGCGAACCAGATTTGCGAAAGTTAGGGGCGCGGTCGCGGAAAGCGGCGGGAAGCCGTTGCTCCCACAAGTCAACGGGCTCGGACACGTGGGAATCGGCTGAAATCATAAGGTCGTCCACAGGCTGAACCGAGGGACTCCCTGGCTGTACTGCAGTGCTCATAATAGACCTCCTAAAGACATCGGGATGAACGGAAGCTAAGCTGGCATCAAGCCGCAACGTTTGACGTAAGATACTTATTACACCGCGCATGCGGCGGTCAAGAAGGATGGGCAGAAGGATTGGCTGGATTTGGTTGTTCGGAACCCTCCCGGAGCAGGCGCCCCACAGTGGGATTTGGGTTTACGATTGTTTCACCCTGCTAGCGCGCTTAGCTATGGAATGATACGCAGGGATGCTGAGACGTGAGTCAATCGGGAGATACGGTGGATAGCGGCTCCGCGCCATAGCGTTGCCGTGCGTGAGCCGGCCACACGTCGCAATCGGTTTCCCGCGCGGTTGAGCCGAAGCCCCTTAGTTGAGGCGCGCGGAGCGGCGTTTCGAATGCTCCTCCAGCTTTCGCCGCTTCCACTCCGTCAAACCTTCCCTTAATCGCTGGAGGTCGAAGCCCAAGGTTTCGCAAACGTTTGTGCACGAAAACAACGCCTTTTCATCCTCATCGACTATCCACGATTCGGCTTTCTGGAAGGCCATCTTTTCCCTTCGATTCCTGGAGAAGAGATGCTTTTGAAAGCATGTGACAGCATCCTCAAGAACAGCGAAGCTCCCGCGACTTATTCCCACTCAATCGTGGCGGGCGGCTTTGAAGAAATGTCGTAGACAACGCGGTTCACACCGTGCACCTCGCTCGTCATACGGTTGGAGATGCGCGCTAGGAGGTCGGGCGCGAGCGCCACCCAGTTGGCGGTCATGCCGTCCTGGCTCTCGACGACGCGCAGCGCGATGACGTTTTCGTAGCTGCGCTCATCGCCCATGACGCCCACCGTGCGCACGGGCAGAAGAACCGCGAAGGACTGCCAAACTTTGTCGTAGAGATCCGCCTTGCGAATTTCGTCGAGCACGATGACGTCGGCCTGGCGCAAAATCTGCAGCCGCTCTCTGGTTACTTCACCCAAGACTCTAATGGCCAGCCCCGGGCCCGGAAAAGGTTGCCGGTTGATCAATTCCGGAGGCAGTCCAAGTTCCTTTCCCAGTTTGCGCACTTCATCCTTGAACAGCTCGCGCAGCGGCTCGATCAGTTGAAAGCGCATATTTTTCGGAAGCCCGCCGACGTTGTGGTGGGTCTTGATGGTCACCGACGGCCCGACGAAAGACACCGATTCGATCACGTCGGGATAAAGGGTCCCTTGCGCCAGAAACGGAATTTCACCCAACTTCTTGGCTTCCTGCTCGAAAACTTCGATAAAAATGCGGCCGATCGTTTTTCGTTTCTCCTCAGGATCTTCAACGCCGCGCAACGCCGACAAGAATCGCTCGCTCGCGTCGGCATAGTGAAAACTCCGGCCGAAACGTTCACTGAATAACCGGCAAACGTAATTTTCCTCGTCCTGGCGGAGAAGGCCGTTGTTGACGAACACGCAGACCAACCTTTCTCCAATGGCCCGGTACACGAGGCTCGCCACTACGGACGAATCGACCCCGCCGCTAAGAGCGCAAAGCACCCTGCTCTCCCCCGCCTGCTGGCGGATCTTCTCGATAGTGGTCTCGACGAAATGGCTCATCGTCCAGTTCGGCTCGCAGGCGCAGAGGCGAAAAATGAAATTCTCGAGAACCTCCTTGCCGCGCTCGGTGTGCGCCACTTCCGGATGAAACTGCACGCCAAAGAAGTGCCGCGCCGGGTCGGCAAAGACCGCCACCGGCGAATTCTCCGTGTGCGCTAAGACGCGCCACCCCTGCGGGATACAGTTCATTTTGTCGCCGTGGCTCATCCAGACCCGCACTCCGTCCTCTTTGGAAAACCCGTGGAAGAGATCCCCGTTGTCGTCGAGAATCAACTGCGCCGGACCATACTCCCGGCGCTCGGCGCGCGCCACTTCGCCGCCCGCCGCCTGATTGATCAGCCCCATCCCGTAGCAGATGCCCAGGACCGGCGCGGGAAACTCAAGGACGCCTTTTTCTATTTTCGGCGCGTCGTCCTGATACACGCTGGCAGGACCGCCGGAAAGGATGATTCCTTTTGGGTTCAGTGCGCGGATTTTTTCTTCGGAAAAGTTAAAGGGATGAATCTCGCAGTACACCTGAGCTTCCCGAATGCGCCGGGCGATGAGCTGGGTGTACTGGGAGCCGAAATCAAGGATGAGAATCATTGTCTGGCCGTCGATAAGGGCCGCCTGCTTCGTTGTCGCTTCGGGCTCGCATCCTCACGTACTGCAAG